>CAZQZA010000081.1:0-5415 GCA_964597725.1 uncultured Dehalococcoidales bacterium
GGCAGAAGACACACTTTAGATTACAGTAGGTGAAAAAGATAGTCCCCGAGCCATGCCTGCCCACCAGTGGGGCCTCCTCTCCAAAGTGAGGTCCATAACTAGAGACTACGGCCTGCTTAGTAATATGGCACTTTCCACTTTCCCCAGCTAGGCGATTAACCCCACACTGGCGAGGACATAAGCAGCATTTCTCTAGGATTGATATGGCCTTTTCAACCCGAGCCCTTAATTCTCCAGTGCGGTGAAGCTGCTGATAGGCGGCTATCTGCCTTACTCCTCCTCTGATTCTCGTTTCTTCTTCCCCTTCTTAACTACTTCCACAGTCATTGGAGGTGGTAAGATATCGGTTGGCAATATTTTCTTGGACTCTTTCTTGGTTTTCTTTGGTTCTCTGTGTCTGTAATCTCGTCGCCCCATGATAACACCTCTAAAGGAGTCCCACTAATTGAACTCAGGCGCAGTTGCGATGAATTGCTTTACTTCATTTAGAAGTGGTCTAAAGCACCTCTTGTTCCAAATGTACAAGAAAAGAAGAAGCGCCGGCCACAGCGCCGGAATAAAAACCGAGAACACAAATAGGCTACGAACCGCCATGGACGGCATATCATCGCCAAGGTTGAAATATGTCGCATCCTTCTTCTGAATCAGCCTCACCCTAACACCTGTCCAAGCACTCTTTTTGATAATGAAAAGTCCACTACGCACTTTGCGCCGATAGATTTCATACTTAGGACCGAAGTGAGTTCTGGAGACTTGCATAGCCTGTTCAGTTGTCAACTCAGGGTTGTGACGCACCTTAAGATTGGGCATAACCAATCTCCTTTGTTTGAGTATTAGACTCTAGGTAACTGTTAATTAAAGTTTAGCAAAGGGGGACTAGTCTGTAAAGTTGTTTTGGAGATGCTCCAGTGCTGAGCAAGCTGCCTCGGTTTCGGCTGCTTTTTTGCTCTTGCTTGAGCCCCTCCCCAGCACAGTATTACCTACCCTTACCTCAACGGTAAACCTCCTGTCGTGGACTGGCCCCACGGCTTCTACTAAGTAATAGGTAGGTGTCTGCTGTTGCTTGGACTGGATGAGCTCCTGAAGTTGTGATTTGTAGTCGGTCTTCACCCCCTGGCTTACCACCTTTTGTAGCTCTTTACTAAGTAGTCTTAGAACAAAGTCCCTGGTGATAGCCGAACCCCGGTCAAGGAAAACAGCCGCTATCACTGCTTCTAAGGCTCCAGCTAGGTTGGTCAGCTTATTCCGCCCACCACTTGCCTCTTCGCCTTTCCCCAGATAGAGGTAATTGCCCAGACTAATATTTCGGGCTATGCGAGCCAGGGTCTCTCGGCTTACCAGAGCTGAGCGGAGCTTGGTCATCTCCCCTTCACTGAACTGGGGATAGTCTAGGTATAACTTTTCGGTGATGACCAGGCCTAAAACAGCATCGCCCAGAAATTCCAACCTTTCATTGGAGACTGATGCAAAGTCGGGGTTCTCATTAATATAGGAACTGTGGACCATAGCCTGCTCCAGGAGGGATGGGTCATTAAACGAGATACCCAAAATTTGTTGCAGAGCAGCTAAAATAACCAAATCTAGAGCCCCCTCTTTTCTAAGATAACCATAAACGGTCGAGTCTGTGGTGTCAAATCAGGTTTAATTATCTGGTATTGGTTTAGATGGGGCGACGTGCTATAATTTCGGTGTGCTGGGGAATAGCCCAGGGAGGCAGTGGACTCTGGATATTCCCGTTTAAATTCTACACTGGCGATTCGATAAAGGAGGGGAAATGCTTTCATTACAGGAAGTCCACGAATATGGAACGGAGTTAGAACAATGGCTTCGCATGCGGGTCCACCCTGTAGCCGTTAAGATGTTAAAAAGTAAGGCAGAGGTTCCAGAAGGCGCTATTATCCCGACTCGCGACTGGGGGCATAAATATGCTTTATGCCAAAGCTATGCCAAATCGCAGCGGGTTGGTTTGACCATTGCTATGTTTAAAGAGGATTTGTGGTGTTTTGAACCAGTGGTAGGCTTAGGTTTTGCCGAGCGTATTCCGTATTTCTTAGAAGGACACCATCGTTATCCCGATAGCGTGAGAGACCTCAAAGATGCCGCTGTATGGTGTCGGAACATGCCTTATCTTGAATACGGTAGATATAAGGGGATTGTGTCAGCCCCCATCAATACCTGCAATTTTATGCCTGACGTCGTTGTTATGCACGTTAATGGTATGCAGACAAGCCAGCTCCTAATCATCAAGTGCTGGATTGATGGCAGGGATGTACACTCTCAGCTTTCCGGTCATGCGGCTTGTGTCTATGCTGTGGTTCCTTCACTGCTAAAACGTGAGTGTATGGTCTCCATTCCCTGTAAAGGGGACCGCCGGTTAGCCTTTGCCCAAGACGACGAGATTCTCTTTACGCTGCTTCCGGAGATGCTTCCAGATTTTGTTGCCGGTACGAGATTCCTTCAAGAACACGGGTGGGGACTACCCATGAGTCAAGATTACAAAGAGGAGTATGATTTAAAACCAGCATATGCCAAGCTTGGTGAAATGCTTGGAATGGACCTGAAGAATTCGCCTCCGCGTCCGCAAAAATATCAAAAATATTAAGTCGGCCAGTTTAGAAGCTTGCCGAGTGGGGACTTGTCTGGCGATTCTTCTCCTTATCTTCCTCATCACTTTTGCCCAGCTTCGTTCCACTATTTTGCCACTGTCCTGGCCATTTTCTCACCGTGATGGGGGGTAGCTTGAGGATTAACTCTCAAGACAGCTCGACATAGACAGAATAAGCCAGAGCTGGACGCTTACCCTGAATCAAAAGCCCCGATATTCAATTATCCGAAACCTCGCCAACCCGCAATCCGCTGGCATTGGCTAGTCGCTCCTCGCTTAGCTCCCAGCATCCTTTCGTCATGTTTATTATAAGCCCTTGCTTTTTGAGGCGACTCAGCCTCATGGCTACGCTTCTAGGGCTATAGCCAAACTCGTCCTCGAGTTCATATGCCCAAACAAGTTCCTTTTTCATTATGAACTCAAGAATATTAAGCTTTCTTGCCAACATATCCTTGGTTGGCGGCAATTAATTGTCGCCAATCCCTTAACCCCCAGTAACCGCCTTACTTAAAAATTATCGGTAACCTACTCGATCCAGCCATTTTTTCTTGAGAATCGCCAATCCCCAGCCTATAGAGAGGTTCATCAGGTTGGTCAAATCGGGCTTGGGGGTTTCCCCCATCATGTAGGCGAGTTTGGCGCTCAACTGATTTTACTTTTTCGTCTTTTCCTCCACAAAGCACTTATTGGAACCAACCACAACACAATTATATCTAGCAATGCGACCAAATTCTAGGTAAATAGATTGATTGGCGTCAAACAAAATGGTATGTCTTTCTTCAGGTCAGCTTTTCCGACAAAATGCAGGAACCACAGCTTTGGCAAACTGACAAAACTCTAGTTAATTGTGTTGGTTGGGGAGTGGCATTTTTGTAAGCAGGCTACCCGGCGAGGTTTTGCGAGGAGGCATGGCTTCACCACTGAACAATTCGAATTGTTTAATTCTAAGTTGCCGCCACTGGCTAGTGATAAGAATGCGCTCCGATGGAACGAAGTCGGAATTTACCTCACTATAGGGAATGAAGTGACATCCTCAATTGGAGAAAAACTTCTACTTTAGTCGCTGTATACTTGAACGTGGCGCAAAGATTTAATGCTTGCGAATTCAAAAAGGGCTTGACACTGGTAATACCTTGTACGAGCAAGTGGCTGAGTCAACGACAGGCATTCTTGATTACGTGGCAAGTCAGGTAGCAATATCAATCTGCAGTTGAATTGGAGCCTCAACAAATACTGTAGTGCCCTTGCCTAACTCAGACTTCAGCTTTAAGCTGCCGCCGAGTAACTGCACCCGCTCTTGCATTCCGGCCAAGCCCAGCTTGCCTGTGTATGGCAGAGTCCCAAGGTTTTCTGGAAGTTCAAAGCCTATGCCATTATCGCTTATAGTAACCATTATTTTATTCTCACCGAACTCGACCTTAACCTCAGCCTTTGAGGCTTGGGCATGCTTTGCAGTATTCCTTAGTGCTTCCTGAACAATGCGGAAGATTAATAGTTCTGCTTCCGGAGACAACCTCCGTTCACTACCAACCACTTTCAAACTGGCCTCTACCCAATATTCATTTTTCAATTCCTCAGTTACCCATTCCAGTGCTGGAAGCAAACCTAAATCGTCAAGGATGGAAGGTCTTAGGTCACGACTGAAGTGACGCACCTCTTGCAATATATCCCTGATCTGCTCATAGAAACTCCATAGAGCCCTAGCCTCCTTTACCGGCAACTTTGTCTTGTCATTTAGCAAGTTCTCCAACTGATGAAGCAGGGCGATAAGATTTTGAGCCGTATCATCATGAAGCTCGCGAGCAATACGTTTCCGTTCCTCCTCTTGGGCTCTGGTAATCTCCTGCAAGTGGTAGCGTAGATTCTCCTCTGCATTCTTGCGCTCAGTAATATCTTCTAAGGTCTCTATTGCACCTATTATTTCTCCGTTGTTATCTCTGATAGGACTCGCCGTAAAATGAAGCCACTTTCGGTCTTTTCTATGAGTTAGAAAAAAATCCTCAGCTTCATAGGCACCATCAATCAGGTGACTTTTCCTGCATTCAGTATAATATGTTTTAACTTCATTTACAGACGCTCCATCCACTATTAAATCAGCCATTGATGGCCGCTTTTTAGGGTAAAATGCCTTCCATTGCTCATCTGTCCCGATTATCTCCTCCTTTTTTATGCTGGAAAGAGATTCAATCGCTGTGTTCCAGTGAGTGACTTTATGCTGCTTATTGATTACAAATGATGGAATAGAAGTACCATCAATAATCTTAGTAAGCGTTTCTTCCACCCTTTTGCGCTGGGCGATATCTCTGCGGTGCATATGGAGCCACAGGTTTGCTACGCCACCGATGAGGATAATACCAGTGCTCTCAAACAAAGCATCAGCCGGTGTCGGAGAGATAAAAATAGCTCGTGGTAGCATAATGAAACATGCAATCAATAAGCTAGTCATTCCTCCCTTTATGCCAAAGACAAAACCGGCATAGGTTATGGGCAGGAGAAGGAAACCCCGTTCCACTGCGTGTCGAGTTAGCCCTAGAAGTGAAAGGGGGGCTACTGAGTCCCAGAAAGGTAGCTGTTGCGGATAGTGCAGGATGATGCCAATGGCAAACATCACGACCACCAGCCAGAAGTGATAACTACGTATGACCGTTAGTGCCGAACTTAATAAACCGGAAGCTCTGTGCATAGTATCTCCAATAAAGTTCGTGGGAAGGTCAAGATAGCTCTTCTAATGTGAACCAGCCCTTTCGCATAGCCGCTATCACTGCTTCGGTACGGGAGCCTACCCCCAATTTATTGAAGATACTCCCTAG
>CAZQZA010000082.1:0-5364 GCA_964597725.1 uncultured Dehalococcoidales bacterium
AAGACCGTATATTGGTTCAATTGCCGGGACTCAGCATTACTGATAAAGAAAAGGAAAGGCTCTCACGCGTGGCGCTATTAGAGTTTGGGGAACTGGCCGCCGATGATGAAGAGGCGAAATGGGAAAATGTACTGGGCAGGTGGAAACCGGCCACCGCTGTGGTTGACGGTGAGGAGAAGGCACTAACCAGCCGGTATTTCAAAGCAAATACCTATTTAAGTCAGGATAATCTAGGTAGACTGTTGCTAGTTTTTGAATGGGACGAAGAGGGAAGCCAATTATCGGAAGAAATTACCAGTCGTCTGATAGATAAACCCCTAGGTATATTTGAAGGCGATGAGTCTCTACGAGGAGAGGATGGCAGACCCATTGCCCCTATCGTCCGTAGCACTATTACAGATAGGGGACAGATTGAAGGATTAAGTCTAAACGAGGCTAGCGGTTTATCTATACAATTGAACGCCGGTCGCCTACCGGTGCCTCTGGAAGTACTCTATGACCAGACCGTGTCTCCTATATTAGGAGCTAGTTTTATAGATATGAGTGTCAAGGCGGGGATAATTGGCATAATAATCGTGATGTTATTTATGATTATCTACTATCGCCTGCCGGGGCTCCTAGCCAGCCTGGCTCTAATTTTCTACGGAGCGCTGGTACTGGCACTGTTTAAGTTGATACCAGTCACCCTCACCCTGGCTGGGTTAGGTGGTTTTGTCCTATCCATAGGTATGGCGGTAGATGCCAATGTACTTATCTTTGAGCGAATGAAAGAAGAATTTAGAACCGGGCGGAGGCTAGGGGCAGCTATTGAAAGTGGTTTTAATCGAGCCTGGACAGCTATCCGGGATGGCAATGTAACTACTCTTATCGTCTGCGGCATTCTCTACTGGTTAGGCAGCAGCATTGTTGCCAGCGCACCGGTGACGGGTTTTGCTCTTACCTTAGGTATTGGCGTATTGATAAGTATGTTTACCGCTATTGTAGTTACTCGGACGTTACTGCGCCTATTTGTCGGTACCAATCTGGGGCAGCGGACATCGCTATTTAGTGCATACTCAGGGAAGGAATAAATGTTTGATATTATCGGTAAGAGGTTCTGGTTCCTGCTTATCTCAGGAGTAATCCTCCTTATCAGTATTGTTTCACTGATAGGCTTCGGTCTGAAGGCCGGGGTTGAATTTAGTAGCGGCTCTATCCTGACCGTAAGGTTTGAGCAGGAGGTAGCACAAGACCAGCTGAAACAGGAAATGGCTAATTTAGGTCATCCCAATGCTATTATCCAACGCACCGGGGAGGGTGACTTTCTCATCCGCACCCGCGAACTAAGCGGGGAAGATAAGACGCAGCTAGAAAATGATTTAATGGCCAGGTTTGGCCAGCTCACCGAGGCCGAATTCTACTCAGTCTCGCCTATGGTGGCAACGGAGACAGCCAGTAATGCTGTTATTGCGGTAGTTATCGCTGCTATTGGCGTGCTTCTCTATGTTACCTGGGCATTCCATAGGATGCCCAAGCCTTTCCGCTACGGCACCTCCGCGGTAATAGCTCTGATACATGACGCTCTGGTGGCATTAGGAGTTTTCTCTATTCTAGGCGGGTTATTGGACTGGGAGATAAACCTAATGTTTATTACCGGTATCCTGGCGGTTATTGGCTATAGTGTGAATAATACGGTGGTTGTCTTTGATAGAATCCGTGAGAATTTGAACCTGGGTGTGAGCGCCGATTTTGAGGTGGTAGTTAATAATAGCCTGGTTGAGACTCTGGGTCGTTCTATAAATACCAGCCTGACCACGCTATTTGTGGTATTGGCTTTGCTATTTTTTGTCGGCGTTTCAATTCAGAATTTCGCTGTAGTTTTACTGATTGGTGTTATTGCTGGTACATTTAGTTCAGTCTGTATTGCCCCCACCATGCTGGTAATCTGGGAGAAGAAAGAGTGGGGCAGGCTCATTCAATGGTTACCTGCAGTTAAGAGTAGAAACAGGTGATGGGCGATGTTTTCTACCCCAAGCGGTGCCGCTAGACTTTCCCTCATAGTCGTCACGGGACTGATTGCACTCAAGGCAGTGGCCGCAGTCATTACCGGTAGCATCAGCATTCTGGCTCAGACGGCCGATAGTTTCCTCGACCTGTTCGCCATAGCTTTCACCATCTTTGCTATCGGTATGGCTACCAAGCCTGCCGATAAGGAGCACCCCTTCGGTCACGGGAAAGTAGAGAATATCGCCGCTGTAGTACAGGCGGTGCTAATTTTTACTGCTGGTGGCTTGATAATCTATTCCGCAGTGCGCCGGATAATATTAGGCACAACAGTAGAACTGAGTGAAGCCGGTATAGGAGTAATGCTGGTTTCCATAATAGCCAGCATTTTTCTTTCCCGCCACCTGCTGAAGGTATCACGAGCTACCGATTCACCAGCGTTGGAGGCAAACGCCCGCAATATTGCTGCCGATGTCTATTCAGCTGCGGGAGTGTTGGTTGGGTTAGTAGCCATACGCCTTACTGGGCTCAATATTCTTGACCCTATTATCGCTTTAGGAGTCGCTCTACTTATCTTGAAAACAGGTTATGATGTAATGCGAAAGTCGTTTGGGGGATTGGTTGATGTAAAATTGCCCGAGGTTGAAGAGAATATCATAAAGAAGTGCATCGCAACTCATGAGAGCGAGGTAGTAAGCTTTCATAAACTACGCACCCGCAAGGTAGGAAACCAGCGTCATGTTGACCTTCATCTGGTTATACCTAAGAGTACCAGTGTGGAAGAAGCACACCGACTTTGTGACTGCCTGGAGCAAGAGATAGCATCCAGCCTCGAACATACCGATGTGACTATTCACGTTGAACCCTGTGATGGTAAATGCGACTATTGCTCTCTTTCACCTGACCAATGCCAGCAAGAACCCTAGGCCAGATTATGTATTTCCATTATTTTACTAATTAGGGAAGCAATGCCGGGCGTAGCCAATCTACGCGGTGATTTACCTAGAGGGTCCTCAATACTGGCATTGCCCAGAAGCACATCAAAGGTTGCCTTTACTGAGGCAGCTAAAGCAGTCAAATTATAGCCACCCTCCAGGGTAAAAACCAGCCGACCACCACACAGTTCATCAGCTAACCCTTTGATAATTCTGGCCATTTGAGCAAAGCCAGTGACACTTACCTGCATCATGGCCAGCCCATCAGCCCAGTGAGTATCATAGCCAGCGGAGACTAGAATAAGCTGGGGGCTAAAGCGTCTAACTACCGGCACAATAATTTGTTCAAAGACTAATAGATATTCGGTATCGCTGCAGCCAGCCGGCAGCGGTATATTAACCGTAGTTCCTCTCGCTTCACCTTTACCAGTTTCATCAACACTACCCGTCCCCGGATAGAAGGGGGACTCATGGGTTGATATGTAAAGCACCTGTGGGCTATCATAAAAACTTTCCTGTGTTCCATTACCGTGATGCACATCAAAATCAATAATGGCGATACGGTCCAGTTTATATTTAGCCAGTGCATATTTAGCGGCGATAGCTATATTGTTAAACAGACAGAAGCCCATTGCTCGCTGGGAGGTAGCGTGATGCCCCGGAGGCCTGACCAGGGCGAAGGCACTGGCTATCTCCCCGTTCATAACCTCTTCGGTTGCCCCGATGACACCACCAGCAGCATAAAGGGCGGCTTGATAAGAACCAGGTGACATTACGGTGTCGGCATCCAGCCAGCCACCACCCCCCTGACCTACCTCCTGGACATGTGCAATGTGCTGCTCCGAGTGCACTAATGACAGTTCTTCAATAGAGGCAGCCCGAGGTTTAATGAGCGTCAGTTGACGGATAAGCTGGGTCTGCTCAAGATGAGAAATGATTGCCTCTAATCGGCTGGCATTCTCTGGGTGTTGTCCGGTATCATGCTTTAGATAAACGGGGTCATAAACGTAACCTACTTTCACAATTCCCTTTCCTAAAAGCTAGCTGGTTTTACCCCAATACTGAAGCCTCACGGCTTTTCTTTAAAATAGGATTTCGTCATATAGACAATCCACTTCCAGTGCAAAATGAGGTGTATGATAATCATAACCAGTAGTGCTACCGCTACCCAGTCGTGAATGTCAATCCATGTGTTTCTTGTTAGTGACCAGAAGGTGGTTGCGGTACCCCCACTCCAGCTGCGTCCCTGCCCTCCACCCCGAGCCAAACCAAACCACAGGATAAAGCCAGACACAACTTGGGACAGCCCGAGAAAAAACAAGATGAGAAATAAAATATAGTTTTGTGTTTTCTTTCTCAAAAATACTGTCCTTTATAAATCGTCCTTCATCGTCATTATAACACCAGCAATCTCTTTCTACACCTCGTTTGAATTCTGAGAGAGCGAGCCGAACGGCAGGAGCTAAATTACTGATTGGATACCTGACACCACAAACCACCCTCCAAACCCGATAAGCAGCAGGCTGCAGGCAATAAACAGCCACTCTTGAATTTTCTTACTCCAGAGTGAATGAGTTTTGTAGACCGCAGCAGACACAAAGGATAGCCAGACTAAGTCACACAGCCAGTGCACCACAATAAATATGGCTAACCCCGTTATACCAAAATCGAGGAATCTCATAATAAGCATGCTGCCTATAGTCGCCCACCACAGCAGAAAGAAGGGACTAAGGGCGCTGGTAATTATACCCGCTGTAAAGGCACTGTAAGGCAAATCCTTGCCTCCCCTAACCACCTCAGCTCGGGCACGAAACATACTTATGCCAAGCCAGATAATCATACTGCCGCCGGCTATACTCAGAACCAACTGCACTACACTATTCTGAAAGAATTGGGCAAAGCCAAAGTATATGAGCAGTATCAGGGGGACTTCTATTACCGCATGGCCCAGAGCTATCTGAGTACCGGCCCACGGAGACTTGTAGCTTTTGGCCAGCGTTACGGCAAACATGGGCCCGGGCATCATTACCCCGGAAAACGAAATTACTACTACGCTTAATAAAATCGGGAGCATAAAATTTCCCTTCTCAGAAAGAAGGTAGTTTCTTAACCCTAATAGATATGAGTTTTAGGTTTCATTATAGCACTGATTATCTTTAATACCCACCTTGAGGTTAGTTACCAATAGTAAACTAAATTGTTTTTACGAGTATAAATGCTATAATGAAATAATCACAAATAGGGGGGCAAAATGCAGCTAGAAGATATTAGAAACATAAGTGTTATCGGGGTGGGTATTATGGGGCATGGAATTGGTCTCACTTACGCCCTGGATGGTTATAACGTAACCCTGAATGCCAGGCAAGAAACGAGTCTCAGTAATGCTCTGAGACATATCAGGTATGCCCTTGGGACCTTCGTTGAGGGTGGCTTAATTTCTCAAGAT
>CAZQZA010000083.1:0-5356 GCA_964597725.1 uncultured Dehalococcoidales bacterium
AAGGATATGGCTGACTATTTTGAGGATTCACTTAAGACTGAAGAGTATAAAAAACTGCCACCGGATAGGGCGACTAAAGAGGTAAGCAAGTGGCTTTTGGGCGAGGCCAGTCGTATAATGAATGCTAACAATAGCGATATAGCAGAGTTTCGGGGAAGAGTTAATCCTAAAAAATTTAGTCACTTATTGGTCGTACATTCGCAAGGTGCTGTTAGTACTGCCACTGCCAAATCTGTGCTTGAGGAGATGTTTAACACCAGGAAAGATGCCGATGAGATTATTATTCAGCAAGGGCTTAGCCAGATAAGTGATACCCGGCAGCTTGAAGAGACAGTGAGCCAAGTGATAACCGCCAATACTCAAGCTTTAGCTGATTTTAAGGCAGGGAAAGAGCAAGCACTTAAGTTTTTTGTCGGGCAGGTAATGAAAGCAACTAAAGGCCGAGCTAATCCTAAAGTGGTAGACGAACTGCTGAAAGAGAAACTGGCCGAAGCCTTGTCTGGTAGAGAGTGAGGATAAGATGCAAACCTATCTTAGTGTGGCTCAAATAGTATTATCTATAGCCTTGATACTAGCTGTTATATTGCAGGTTAGAGGTGGCGGATTGGGGGGTATCTTTGGTCAGCCTGATAGTGTATTCAGAACTAAACGGGGGGTGGAAAAAACGTTATTTCAACTTACCATAGCCCTGGTAGTTCTATTTATTACTGTCTCCATACTGGCTCTCACAACTAGCTAGTATCAATTGCGTCATTTGGAATAAGATGGGTGCCATAATAACTTTGACCACTGATTTTGGCTTGAGCGATGCCTATGTAGCTGCTATGAAAGGGGCGATACTCGGTATCAATCCTGAGGCAACGCTGGTTGATATTTGCCACACTATTAAACCACAAAATATCTCCCAGGGAGCTTTTGTGCTGAACACGGCTTATCAGTTTTTCCCCCAGAAAACAATCCATTTAGTGGTCGTTGACCCCGGAGTCGGTACTGAACGGAGGGCTGTTATCCTGCGAACACCATCGGCTGACTTCGTTGCCCCCGATAATGGTGTCTTGAGTTATGTTATACAGGAGTTATCAACTAAGCCTGTGGCCGATAATGATAATCTTCAGCAAAGAGAGCTTGAGCCAAAGCTGGAGGCAGTGGCCATCACCAAGTCTCAGTTCTGGCGGACACCGGTTAGCCCTACCTTTCATGGACGCGACATCTTTGCTCCGGTAGCTGCTATGCTTTCCTTAGGCTTTCCACCAATTAACTTTGGTGAAGCGATAACTTCGCTGACCATGTTACCTCTTCCCCAGCCGCATCGGAGACCGGATGGCTCACTGGTGGGGCATGTCCTCCACATTGATAACTTCGGCAACCTGATTACTAATATTAAGAGTGGTGACCTGTCACCAACCAAAGAGCCAATCACTATTGAAGTTGGTAATCAAATCATCTCAGGGCTAAGCCGTACCTATGCTGAAGGCAGAGGACTTCTTGCCCTCATTGGCAGCAGTGGCTATCTGGAGGTATCTGTGAGAGGGGGTAGTGCCAGTGCCTTTCTCGATGCTGAGGTAGGTAGTGAGGTAAGATTAAAGCGACAGCTAGGGGTCAACCAATGAACTGTCCCGTTTGTGGCAAAGAAGCCAGGGCTCACATTTACTATTGTGCTAGATGTGCTGTCTATGTGCATGAGAAATGCTGGCAGAAGCATGTAGCCGTGGCTCATAAGGAAAAGTGAAGCTAAAAAGATGGTTGTTAGTCATCAGGGCTCCGTTCTTACCTCTCTCTGTGGTGCTGGCGTTCCTGGGCACCTGTATCGCCTGGTATGATGGTGCCTTTCATCTTGGCTATGCTCTGCTCGCTTTCTTCGGGCTGCTGCTAGCCCACATTAGTGTCGATGTACTTAACGAGTACTTTGACTATAAGAGTGGGGTAGACCTGGAGACTGTAAGGACCCCTTTCAGCGGGGGTAGTGGTGCCCTTCCGGCTGGCCTTATCTCTCCAAAGCAGGCATTGTGGCTTGGTGTGGGTAGTTTTGTGACGATTATACCGGTGGGCATCTATTTTACCATAGTCAGAGGTTGGCTTCTGCTGCCTCTACTTCTACTAGCGGCAGTGTGCATTCTTCTTTATACCCCTTTTATACTCAGGCTGAGATGGCCTGAGTGGGCTCCTGGGCTAGGACTTGGTGCTTTGCCGATTCTGGGAGTTTACTTTGTTCAAACCGGCATTTACAGTCTTCCCGCAGTTATCGCCTCTGTACCCTCTGGCATCTTGGTGCATAATCTGCTCCTGTTGAACGAATTTCCCGATACTGAGGCTGATAAAAGAGCAGGCAGAAAGACCCTGCCTATCACTATGGGGAAGGAAAAGGCAAGCATAGTCTACTCAGTGCTGACAGTAGCAGTTTATTTGTGGATAATTGGTGGAGTAGTGGCCGGAATGATGCCGCCCTTTTCACTATTAGCCTTGCTCACGTTTCCCTTCGCCATAAGGGCTATTCAAGGTGCCCGGAAACATCAAGAGATGAGCAAGCTAGTGCCAGCTATGGCAAATAACGTTATGGTTGTTCTTTTAACCCAACTGCTTCTGGGCATTGGCTATATTCTAGCCGGGGTTTTCTGACTTAGAATCGTAACCTTAGCTATTCTGAGGTTCCATTGAGGTGATAAGTATGGTGGTTGACCTAGTACTGTTGCATGCACCGAGTGTATATGATTTTCGACAAAAAACGATTCTTTACGGACCGGTTAGTGACTTGATTCCTCCATCTCCGGTTTTCGAGATGTATCCGATTGGCTTTGCCAGTATCGCTGAACACCTAGAGCTTGCCGGGTACCAGGTGCGTATTGTGAATCTCGCCGTGCGTATGCTAAATGATGGCAAGTTTAGCCCTGAGGCAATGATAAAGCGACTGAAGGCACCGGTCTTTGGTATTGATTTGCATTGGTTAGTCCACTGCCATGGCGCCGTTGAGGTAGCCAAAATAGTGAAAGCATGTCACCCCGAAGCAAAAATAGTTTTCGGAGGACTCTCCGCCTCTTATTATTATAAAGAGCTACTTGAGTATCCCGAGATAGACTATGTGCTGAGAGGCGACTCTACTGAAGAACCCTTCCGCCAGCTTATGGACTGCATAGTGAATAGGAGAGAGCCGGAAGCAGTGCCTAACCTTGTCTGGCGGGATAGCCAGGGCAAGCTACAGGAAAACCCCTTCTCTGATGTCTCTGCTGACCTTAGCAATGTAATGGTCAGTCACTATAACCGCATAGTACGCTCTGTCATCAAGTACCGCGACCTGGCTAGCTACATTCCCTTTAAAGGCTGGTCACGCTATCCTATCATGGCAGTGTTTACCTGCCGTGGCTGCACCCAAAATTGTGTTATCTGTGGCGGTTCCGCTGCTGCCTTCCGAGAGTTTTATCATCGACAAAAACCGGTTTTCCGCTCCCCAGAATCGGTTATTCGAGACATTAAGCAAATTGAGCGCTTCAGTAACGGCCCCATCTTTATCTTAGGTGACCTGCGCCAGGCCGGGGATGGTTACGCCTATGAGGCTTTGCGCCTAATCCGAAAAGAAAGGGTAAAGAACCAGTTCATCCTCGAGCTATTCTCTCCGGCTTCAGGGGAGTTTATCCATGAAATGGGATTATCTTGTCCCAACTTCTGCCTGGAGATTTCTCCAGAATCACATGACCCTGAAGTAAGAAAGGCTTCAGGCAGATACTATTCTAACGAGGATTTAGAACAGACCATAAATGATGCCCTCAGCGCTGGCTGCCGGCGACTGGACGTATTCTTTATGATTGGACTGCCGAAGCAGACCACTCAGTCTGTAATGGAAACAATCGATTACTGTGACTATTTACTCCAGAAATTCAAGGGAGATAAGCGGCTGGGTTTATTTATTGCCCCGCTGTCACCCTTCCTTGACCCGGGCAGTCTTGGCTTTGAGCAGCCAGAACGTCACGGCTATCGCGTTTTGTTTCGAACGCTCAAGGAACACCGCCAGGCGTTACTTTCACCGAGTTGGAAATACTCCCTGAACTACGAAACGGAGTGGATGACTCGCCACCAGATTGCTGATTCTGCTTATGAGGCTGTACTACGCCTTAACCGCTTGAAAGCTAAATATGGGAATATTCCCCAGAAGCTGGCTGAGGCTGGAGAACGGCGCATTCAAGCAGCCCGGGAGATGATGCACCGCATTGATGATTTAATGGCTAGTGGTAATCTTGAAGAAGAGCTGCCGCAGTTGAAGCCGATGGTGGATGAGATAAATGCTTATCCCGTGAGTGACAAGATACAGTTAACGTTGCCTGTCGGGCTTATTAAACTGAAACCCTGGCGTGCTTTGTGGTCCTTGGTTACCAGGCGGTGATTATCCCAGTACCACTCCGGTGCCGTAAGCCAGAATCTCAGAGGCACTCTGCATTACCATTGAGGTAGTGAATCGCATACTGACTACGGCATTGGCTCCCTGCTTTTCGGCATCTTCTACCATTCTCTGGATGGCTTGCTCCCTGGCTTCAGCCATCATCTTGGTGTATTCGGTTATCTCGCCACCCACCATGCCCCGGAACCCGGCCATAATGTCCCTACCCAGGTGCCTCGCTCGAATAGTGCTACCCTTGACGAGTCCTACGGTCTTAGTAATTGTTTTTCCCTCTACCTGAGTTGAGGTAACAATAATCATCTCTCCACCTCCTTGAAATCCTCAGTTTTAGCTTTTTTGAGGCGGTCTTTAATGGCGACGCCAATAAGAACCAATACTCCCACCCCAATAGCACCGGTAGCTATTCTGATAAGTAGCGGTATCTCACTATCCATAAAGAAAACCTGAACCGACCAGCCGATTAGGACCAGCACTCCCAGCCCAATCAATATAAAGGCTACATTTTGCGACATAACTTACCTCCGAAGGTTAGTTATTAGCTGTCTTTTTGTGGAGTATCTTGAAGATAGATACCAAGTTCCTTCATAAGATTCTCAAGAGATTTTTCAGATGGAATACTTTTATATGTAACGACTGTTCTTGCCTTGGTATCTTCCAAGGCGACCCCAAATTCCGCCAGCTTATTTCGTATTTCATCAGCTCGTTGCCAATTCTTATCTCTCCGGCATTTCACGCGCTCCTCAGTAAGGCGGATGACACGAGATTTAATGGTATCAGGTATAAGTTTATCAGGTATGAGTTTACCAGGTATGACTGTAGCGTCTGCGGTCGTCTTTACTCCAATTGTGACTGAGGCTTCTACGTGGATTATTCGCGGAAGCTTGAGCCCCAACACCTTTCGCGCCAGCGATAAAAGAGTGTTTTGAGCATTGCTATAATTAATACCCGCATCGCCAGCTTCATTTATTT
>CAZQZA010000084.1:0-5355 GCA_964597725.1 uncultured Dehalococcoidales bacterium
TGGCGGCCATTATCCTTGGTGACTATACCAAGATTAAAGAAGGGGATGAAGTGCGGTGCACCGGCCGAATCGCTGAAGTACCGGTAGGTGAAGCCCTTATCGGCAGGGTGATTGATTCCCTGGGGCAGCCTCTAGATGGCAAGGGCCCAATCAAGAGTGATAAGACCCGACCTATGGAGCGGGTTGCCCCCAATGTTACCCTGCGCAAATCAGTAGATACCCCGGTGCAGACCGGGATTAAGGCAATAGATAGCATGATTCCCCTAGGTCGGGGGCAGAGAGAGCTTATTATCGGTGACCGGTCGACCGGGAAAACAGTTATTGCCCTAGACACCATTATTAACCAAAAGGGCGGTGATTTAATCTGTATCTACGTTGCCATTGGCCAGAAGACATCCAAGGTAGCACAGGTGGTCGCCACCTTAGAGGCTCACGGAGCCATGGAGCATACTATTGTGGTTGCTGCCAATGCCTCTGATTCGGTTGCCCTGCAATATCTGTCTCCCTATGCGGGCTGCGCTATGGGCGAGGAGTTTATGGAACATGGCCGAGATGCCTTGGTTATCTATGATGACCTTTCCAAGCACGGCTGGGCTTATCGGCAGCTTTCACTGCTACTGCGACGCCCTCCAGGACGGGAGGCCTATCCCGGTGATGTTTTTTACCTACATAGCCGCTTACTGGAGAGAGCGGCTAAGTATGCGCCGGAATATGGTGGCGGTTCGCTTACGGCACTACCTATTATTGAAACCCAGGCTGGTGATATATCCGCCTATATTCCGACTAATGTTATCTCAATTACTGATGGCCAGATTTACCTGGAAACCGACTTATTTAATGCTGGGATAAGGCCAGCGTTAAACATAGGTTTATCAGTGTCTCGGGTGGGCAGTGCCGCCCAAACCAAGGCAATGAAGCAGGTAGCTGGTAAGCTCAGGCTGGAGTTGGCTCAATACCGTGAGCTAGCTGCTTTTGCCCAATTTGGCACTACTGAACTGGACAAGGCAACTAGGGCTAGGCTCGACCGCGGACAACGAATTACTGAAATCCTAAAGCAACCCCAGTCTGCCCCTATGCCACTGGAAAAGCAGGTTATGATTCTTTACGCAGCTATCAATGGCTATATTGACGATATACCCCTACATAAGGTTGTTGCCTTTGAGACTAATTTCCACCGGTTTATGGAAGCTAATCACCCGGAAATAGGTGAAAGTATTGCTAAGGAAAAGGAGATTACATCTGATACTGAAGAGGCATTGAAGAAAGCTATTTCGGAATTTAAACAGAGCATGGCATTTTAGAAGGGGGAAAACAAAAGGAGGGGATAAAAATGGCACGCAAAAGAAGTTTAGATGAGCACTCCTGGAAGCTGTTGCTTGCAATTGTTATTGCATTGGCTTTGGCAATCATTTCCATGGTTTGGGCTTATGGCTCCAATAAGGCCCACCCTGGAAACATGCCAGCTTCTTTAGCCTTAAGCCTCGGCAGCCTAGTGTTTGTGGGGGCTGCTTATACCCTTGCCAGTGAGTTTTTCCTAAAGAGGGATTTCGTTAAGCAACTTAGGATCTCTATCGACGAAAGGCTTGAGCAAACGCGCCTGAACGAGACCATCTCGGGACTTGGACTTAGTAGCGTACATGAAACTTTTGAACTTGCCCAGCTTTGGCGACGCATAGAGGGTGCCAATGCAGTTTTGATTGTAGCCATGAGAGATAGCAGTTTGTTTAGGATGTACTATGACCAAATCCGCCAGCGTATTGCGAATGCCAACGCAAAATTTACTGTAATTCTGCTCAACCCTGATGGGCGAGTGATCCCGTCCGTAGTTCGGAAGTTTTCCGACTATGACGAAGTCAAGTTGAGAGACTCTCTCCGCGATAGCATAAACACCTTTTTAAAGAGCTACATCTATGACAAGCTTCCCGGAGAGAAGAAGGCCAATTTGGTTCTGCGTTTGTATGATGACTTGCCTGTGTATTCGGCCTATCTCTTTGATGACGAGGAATTGTGGTACATCCCGTACCATTTCCGTCACGATTATAAGTTAATCCCGGTTTTTGTACTGAAAGGCAAAGAGCAGGTAAGACAAACGGAGATATACAAAGACTTATCTGCACTTAGCTCCGAACCAGCCCTATCCACAGTTTGTGACCTCTCAAAGGGGGTGAAACTTGGACAGACTTGAGCAGTTCCTGCGCAATGCGTTCCTTACTGAGCTGGAGTTACATCCAGGGCTAGCAGAGCTAGTACGTGAACTAAACCACCGTGTACAGGTTTTCATTTTTGGGGGCTGGTGTAGAGACAAAATTCACTCTTGTGTGTACAGCCAGCCGGTAGCGCGGTCTGACATCGACTTGGTTGTAGATGGGGAATTGGATGAGTCTCTTTTTAGAGGTTTCTCCCGCACGAAGTTCGGTGGGTTTCGAACTCGCTTAGAGGGAGGCAATCTCGTCGACTTTTGGCCCTTAAAGGAATCCCTTGCCTTTAGGGAAAACGTGTTCACCCCGAGCATCGGTAATCTACTGAAAAGCACTGTTTTCGATGTTAATAGTGTCTTGTTTGATGTCAATAGATTCAAGCTAATAAATGGGCTAGCACTGGGGGCTATTCGTGCTCGTCAGATTGGCTTCAACTGCACAGCATATTTGAACTCATTCCCTGATTTACAGGCTTTCCGAGCCCTTTCCATAGCCCACAAGCTAGGTTATCGTCTAGAGAAAGACGTTGTTACTTTTATTACAAACCTGTTCCAAGAGCGGTCGTTCGATGGCTTTGCAAAAAACGTGGTAAAGTACAGGATAGGGATTTCACGAAAGACGATTCACCAGCTATACACTCAATTCACGGGGGTAGCTGATAAACTTAAGAGTCCACCTGCAATATAGTGACTATAAAAACAAATTCCATTTTGACGTATGGGGAGCAAGACAGCTTAGCTAAACATAATATCTTTCAGTGCTCTTGCTAAGAGAAGTCAAGGATTAAGGGGGTGAGGTCAAAGATTGGCTAATATTCGGTTAATTCGTCGCCGCATACGCGGTGTCCAGGGTGTAGTTAAGATTACCCGGGCTATGGAGATGATTGCTACCTCCAAGATGAGGCGGACGCAGCAGCGAGGTCTAGCCGGGCGACCCTACTCGGAAAAGATTAGCCAGGTACTGGCTGACCTGGCAGCTCTACCCCAAGCGGGTGAGGTGCTGCACCCCCTACTTCAGCGCCGACCGGTAAAGAAAATCGCTATAGTGCATATTACCCCTGACCGTGGTCTATGTGGCGGACTTAACACTAACATCAATCGGAAAACAGCCAGCTTTATACTGGAGCAAAGCGTGCCAGTTACCCTTATTGTCGTTGGTCGTAAGGGATTGGATTTTATGAGGCGATATGGTCGTGATATTCGGGCTGAGTTTACCCGACTCGGCGACCAGCCCAGCCTGCTGGATACGCTGCCCATATCACGTATAATTATTGATGACTACACCAATGGACTCATAGATTTGGTCTACCTAGCCTATGCTCAATTTGTTTCCACCATGGTCCAGAGACCAATCTTGCAGCAGATACTACCTATTGAGCCGGCAGCTATACCTAGTATACAGAATGTAGACTATATATATGAACCAAGCCCAGACCTAGTATTAAGCGGTCTTTTGCCACGCTTCGTTGAGATGCAAGTATATCATGCCATTCTGGAGTCCATTGCCAGTGAGCAGTCAGCCAGAATGGTGGCGATGCGAAATGCCACTGATAATGCCAACGAGCTTATCGGTGACTTAACCCTGATGTATAATAAAGCCCGCCAGGAGTCAATTACTAAAGAGCTTCTTGAGATTACTGGCGGAGCTGAAGCTCTGGCTTAACTGGAGGAGGTCATTATGGCTAAAGGTAAAGTAGCCCAGGTGATGGGGACGGTAGTTGATATAGAGTTTCCCCCCGATGAACTGCCGGCACTATTCAATGCTATTGAGATTCACAATGCTGGTGGCACACTAGTGCTTGAAGCTCAAGAACACATCGGTAATAACTGGGTTCGCTGCCTAGCACTATCAACCACTGACGGCCTAGAGCGTGGGGCTGAAGCAATAGATACCGGGGCAGCCCTTTCCGTACCAGTGGGCAAAGCCACTCTAGGACGCTTGTTTAACGTTCTGGGCGAGCCCATAGATAATCTCGGTCCGGTTAAAGCCAAGGAATACTGGCCAATCCACCGTCCCCCGCCCTCACTTGAGGAGCAGGTGACAACTACCGAGATGCTGGAGACCGGCCTTAAAGTCATTGACCTGATTACTCCGTTTACCAAAGGCGGCAAGGTAGGTGCCTATGGTGGTGCCGGGGTGGGCAAGACAGTTATTATTATGGAGCTTATCCGCAATATTGCTACTGAGCACGGTGGTTTTTCTGTTTTCGCCGGCATTGGTGAAAGGTCTCGTGAGGGCAATGACCTGTGGAATGAAATGAAGGCTTCGGGTGTGATTGATAAGACGGTAATGGTCTTCGGCCAAATGAATGAACCCCCCGGGGTTCGCCTGCGGGTGGGACTTACCGGATTGACGATGGCGGAGTACTTCCGTGATACCGAGGGGCAGGATGTTTTGCTGTTTATTGATAATATCTACCGCTACACCCTAGCTGGTATGGAGGTATCAGCTTTACTCGGGCGTATGCCTTCAGCGGTGGGCTATCAGCCTACTCTAGCTACCGAGGTTGGCGACCTGGAGGAGCGGATTACCTCGACCAAGCGAGGTTCAATTACCTCCTTCCAGGCTATCTACGTTCCGGCTGATGATTACACCGACCCCGGAGTAGCCACTACCTTTGGTCATCTTGACGGGGTTGTTGCCCTAGAGAGGTCTATTGCTGAGCAGGGTTTGTACCCAGCAGTTGACCCACTAGCCTCAACCTCCCGTATCCTCGACCCCAATATTATTGGTGAAGAGCACTATCAGGTAGCCCGTGAAGTCCAGCGGGTTTTGCAGCGCTACAAGGACCTCCAGGATATAATTGCCATACTCGGCATTGAGGAGCTTAGTGAGGAAGATAAGCTTACTGTAGCCCGTGCTCGAAGAATACAGAGATTCCTATCGCAACCAATGTTTGTTACCGAGGTCTTTACTGGTCGGAAGGGTAAGTATGTACCTATAAAGGAAACGGTGCGCGGCTTTAAGGAGATTCTGGAAGGTAAGCATGATGCTCTACCAGAGCAAGCCTTTTATATGGTGGGGACTATAGATGAGGCGGTAGAGGAAGCTAAGAGACTGGGAGTAGAGGTATAAAATGCCCACTATAAAACTTGATATTGTTACCGCAGAGGGGGTGGTTTATTCCGACGAGGTTGATGTAGTGGTGGCTCCAGGT
>CAZQZA010000085.1:0-5288 GCA_964597725.1 uncultured Dehalococcoidales bacterium
CAGCCTTCTTTAGCATTCTATCCCACCAGTCGTACTCCAGGTCTAGCTTTTCGAAATATTCGTTTAGCCCCAACTTCTTAGCTACCTCAACGAGAAACCAGCTTAGCGGCTGTGATTCCCCCTGGGGTGGTATCGCCGCCGACCTCATGAAAAGCACCTTGTACTCGTTGTCATCTATGCCAGTAACGTCATCGTGATACAGGTGATACCTCTCCAGGTATGATGCTTCGGGAAGGACATAATCGGCTAAGTCTATGAACTCCTTTGGCACCTGGTCACCGACAATGATAAGGTCCAATTTTTTAAGGCATTCCTCAACCCATTTTGAGTTGGGCTGGGTAACGGCCGCATTCTCAGCCGAGGACAATACAGCTCTAACCTTCCCTTGTTCAATGGCATCAAAATGAAGCCACGGAAGAGATTGTGTGCCCGGATGGAACTCCCTGGGCTCTTTATAACATGGCTCCTTGTCGATATTTTTGATGGACATTGGATTCCCATATGGTCCGGGAACAAGCGTCAGTCCTTTACCATAATTGGGTACCTCTGGAGGCTTGGGCCAGCCATCTCTCAAAGCAAAGTCATGCTTAGGAATATAAAATCCGCCCGGCGCATCAATGTTCCCCAGGAGCATATTTAGTACACTATAAGCTCTTAGCGTCTGGAACCAGTTTGGGTATCTTCCTGATGTCATCCCCGGATAGACAACAACCGAGGGTTTGTTTTCTCCCAGCTTTCGCGCAATCTCAACTATCTTATCCTTGGGATACGGGATTTGGGGAGTGTGTTTGTCACTTTCTTCGGCTAGCATTTGGAAAGCTGTTTTGTACTGAACTGTCTTCCCCTCTACTGGAACTTCGAATGTCTTCCCCAAGCCCAGTGTTATCCCCTCGCCTTTGCCTGCCTCAGACATAGGTTTAAGGCCAGCGTCAGCATCCCAGACCAGATAATTTCCCTCCCGGTCCTTCAAAGCTTCACCGTTATCGCACCTGATTAACTGCGGAGCGTTGGTATACTTAAGTAGGAAGCTCTCGTCATACAACTTTTCTTTAATAAGCACATTGGCCAGGCTCAGGACAAGAGTGATATCACCACCGGGGCGAATGGGAATCCATTCATCACACCAGGGTATTGAATCCGCTAGCTTAGGGTCGATAACGAGGAACTTACATCCATTTTCCTTAGCTTTGTTAGCTGCAGCATAAATAGGTACGTTGCAACTTGAGCCACCAAGCGCCGTACCAGGAAAATTTAGACCGGCGATAACTGCATACTTTGTGCGAGGCCAGTCAATCAGTCCAGAACGAAGGCTGCCACCGTGGTTTGCCCCAAAGGTCACCATTTTCTCGACATTGTTATCGCCAAAGCAGACCTGACCATGTAAGTAGGATATGCCCGTTCTTAATACTGCGCTCCAATAGTGTATAAAGTACATGTTGTCTTGTTGCAGCGGGCATCCCCACCATATTTCAAAGTACTCCGGGTGTCCGGCATCAACGTACTCCTTGAGCTTATCCGCTGCTGCATTTATGACTTCTTCCCAGGTGCACCTGGCGAATCTCGCTTCTCCTCTTTCGCCAACTCTTTTAAGCGGATAGAGTATTCTATCTGGAGCATAAACCCTGGCGCCGATTCCTGAGATAGCCTTCCCACAAACTTTCCCATTCCAGCCAGGAATATCCTCACCTTTAACTTCAACTATTCTCCCGTTTCTCACCTTAACCTTCATGGGAGCGCCGACACACATGGCGCATGCGCTGTGCACCCATTTTCCCTCGTCGCTGCTTTTGCTAAGTGGTTTCATAGATACTCCTACAAAAAATTATGATAAGGATGACGCACTGTTTGCCTTGTCTAAAAGATGTCGCGTCACTTCGAATTGTCTAAGGTTGTGTCCAAAAGCTGGTTATTTTTCAGCCCACCTGTAAAAAGATTATAACGCTACCTCTCACTCCCTTGTCAATAAGAACACCCTTCCACCTAGAAAACTCACCCCAGGGATGGCCTCATATGTGCCCAAGGCTGTGCTTGCTCAAAAGCCGCTGCCGCCCGCAACACGGTAACTTCATCATAGGGGCGCCCCACAATTTGGAGGCCTATCGGTAAACCGTCCTCAGTCCAGCCCGCTGGGATGGAGGCTGCTGGCTGACCGGTGAGGTTAAAGGGGAAGGTAAATGTCCAGCCCCTTGTGCTCACTGGCTTTCCATCCACCTCCTCCACATATACTTTAGGCAGTCCTATTGGCCAAGCAGGCACGCCGAGGGTCGGGGTTAGAAGCAAGTCGTATGTCTGGAAAAGCTTGCCAACCCTGGCCGCTAGCTCCTGCCTGGTGAACATCGTTCTAAGATAGTCGTTGGCCGTCAAGTTCTTAACTGCGTCAACCCGTTCCGCTAGTGATGGGTCCAGCTTATCCTTAAGCTTATCCAGTGGCCCGAACAATGATAACCTGGCCCCTAGGTCAGTATCCAGAATCGTTGCATAGGTCACCTCCGCAGTCCTACAGTCGAGCTGTGTTTCCTCGACTTCGGCTCCCATCTCGGAGAATTTCTTAATAGCTTCCTCACAGATAGTTCGAACCTGGTGACTTACTGCAGCATAGCCTAGGTCAGGGCTCCATGCCACTCTGAGTCCTTTCACACCACCCCCTAGTGATTCGACGAAGTTTAGCCCCGGTGGCGGTATAGAATGACGGTCACCCCAGTGTGGGCCAGCCATAACGTCGAGCATGAGAGCCGCGTCTTTGACTGTCCGAGTAATGGGACCCTCGTGGAGCAAGCTCTCCCATAGGTGAAAGAGCGGGTAACTGGGCACGCGCCCGAATTGAGGCTTGATACCAAAGACGCCGCAGCAACTGGCAGGTATCCGGATCGAACCTCCAGCATCGCTTCCGGTGGCTAGAGGCCCCAGCCCAGCGGCGACGGCTGCTGCCGAGCCCCCACTAGAACCACCAGTGGTTCTTTCCAAATTCCAGGGGTTACGGGCGATACCGAAGACAAGATTCTCTGTTACCGCCTTAGCGGCGAACTCTGGCGTGTTGGTCTTCCCGAGCATAATAGCGCCTGCCTGCTTCAAGCGGGCAACGTGCACAGAGTCTTCCTCTGGTACGTAATTCTCCATTAACCGGCTCCCCATGGTGGTACGCACGCCCTTAGTGAAGTTTGTGTCCTTAATGGCCATCGGCACGCCATGAAGATGTCCCAGCTGTCTGTCTCTCATCACTGCACCTTCAGCCTCCTTAGCTGCCGCCATAGCCGAGTCCGCAGTCACGGTTACATAGGCATTAATCTTAGGGTTGATAGCCTCAATGCGCTCCAGCAAGTTTCTGACCACCTCGACAGGTGAGAGCCTCTTTGCCCTGATAGCTGCGTCCAAATCACTAGCACTCATCCAGCAAATTCCCTGATCTTGCATAAGTTCCCTCCAGTTTGGGGCAATTCAGCTTGGTGGTACCCCTGGGGCGACTCGAACGCCCGACACGCGGTTTAGGAAACCGCTGCTCTATCCACCTGAGCTACAGGGGCAGCCCATCAAGAACTAAGTATACGCTGTGCGGACATGTAGGTCAAGCACACCAGAGGGCAATTACATTTCTAGGGAGAGCGTTGCATACCTTCAATTATATGGCTGTAGACGTCCATTGTAAAGGCTACCGAGCTATGCCCCACTGGCTAGCTCTCTCCCCATCTTTAATTAAAACTACCAACTCGGTTAATTTCATACTCACCTCGCTTTGACCATGTGCTGCATCTTTAGCCTTTCTTCTCTTTGGGAGCTGCAGCCGTATGTAGGCGACGAAGATATTCTTGGCAACAAAGCAAGGCTTGATAATGCCTCGCCCGATACAGTGCACATAACTTGCACGGGCCGTGTGAAATAGGACATACAGTTTTCTCCGACACTCTTTTCTTTGTCATTCTGCTGCCCATTTCGCTAATGTAATGATAATAACTATACTTAGACCTAAGTAAGTTCTTAATGCCCAAAATAGCAGAAATAATTCAGCCCTAATAGCTTGACTACCCCTCCCACATCCTAAGTATGTCACTAGCAGATTTGACTAGTTTGGCTATTAGCCACTCAGCCTCTTTTTTACCATCATATATGGCTTCGGAAAAGGTGACTCCTCGGCTAACTGCCTTGGGATGGGGTATCTCAGTTAGGCAAACCTTAAAATGGGCACGAAATAACCTATGAGCTACTTCGCTGGCTACCTCACCTCCGCCTTTAATTAACACTATAGGTTCAGAAAGCTTCGACATCCTTCACCGCAACTCCTCGATTAATACTGAAACTATCTCCTGTGGTAGCTGATTGCGACTATTTACAGTGGCCTTGAAGACGAATGGTGTAGTGGGCAACTGAGGTAGAAAGGTGGACAATAACTCCCTGCGTATAACCAGAATGCAGTTCGTAACCTTGCCGGCTTTAATTAATTCAAGAACCTTGGCAAAGCCTTCTGCCCTGAGTTCTAAGTGACCAATTTCATCAACTACAAGGATTGCTGCGGAAGTGCCCTTATCTATTGCCTGAATCCCAAAATCAATACCCTCGGGATTGAAAGAATATTTAGCAGTACGCGGACCATGATACACATTATTGATACTGGCCAGAGTTTCCTTGTCACCAGATTGAATGTCTTCTATGATAATGCTTTTGTCCGCAGCCTTATAGGTTAAGATGCCACCACAGGTATATCCCCGATTTCGGACTAACTCTATAAGCTTTCGGCAAACCGTAGTTTTACCAATACCTATGGCGCCAGTAACGATAATGACCATGTTCTGGTTAAAGCCCAGCCATAATGGCTATGGCACTAATTCCCCAACATAAAACTATGACGGCGGCTGAGGTGGCGTAATGAGGGACACCCCTTCCAGTTAGTGCCGGGAGTGTCCTGGTCGCCAGCTTCTCACCTACCAGATAGCCTAGAGGTACAAATACGCCAAAGAAAGCCGCTTGGACTACTCCCTGGTTTGCGATGAATCCCCCAGCAGTAAACACCACGCGGGCATAGGCAGGAGCATTCATTACGTATATAGCAAAATAAACCCAGGCGATGGCGCTTATAATACCAGCTAGGACTCCTGCTCCAACGCCAATAAAGGCATTCTTCGCTATTTTCTTCATCACAAATACTGCTACTAGACTAAAAGCAAGCGACTCAAAAATAATGGCCATAGCCGGGTTTATTATATGGATTGCACCAATAGGGACAAACAAAAACCAAACGTTGAGCAGCTTAAATGAGGCTGCCACGATACCTATACCCGGTAGCATGCTCGGCTTTT
>CAZQZA010000086.1:0-5066 GCA_964597725.1 uncultured Dehalococcoidales bacterium
ACATTTCTCAGGAAGCAGTCTTGATTACCGGTGCTGCTGCGGGTATTGGTCATAACTGGCCGGTGTTCCTTGGCTTCAGGGGTGGTCGGGGGGAGAGCACTACCATTGGTGTGCTGCTAACCCTGGTAACTCAACCGATGTTAATATTGGGCGGAATATCAGTAGTTACTCTGCTTATAACCAGGAATGTAATTCTAGCCAGTGCGGTTCTATTTGCTCCCCTGTCACTGGTGTGTTGGTGGCTGGGGGTGCCGGGGATGCTGGTTGGCTATAGTATTGCTCTGCCTTGCCTGGTAGGCTTTACCCATTTCCTCAGGACGAGGCGAATAGCCAGGACCTCGGGCACATGAGGCTTGTATTAACTGTCCAAGTCCGTTCGGTTTGAGTGTTAGTCGGAGGTGAACCGGTGTATTACTTTGCCTATGCTTCCAATCTCAATCGTAAGCAGATGATGGAACGCTGCCCGGACAGCAAGCCCCGGTTTTTGGCCACCCTCCGCAACTACAAGCTGGTGTTTGCCGGCTGGTCGAGGCGGTGGCGAGGTGGGTATGCCGCTATCAAATCATTCAGAGGGGAAAGGGTTCTCGGCGCTGTCTACGAAGTTTCGGAGATAGGTTTGAATCGACTGGATAAGTATGAACCCGGCTATAAAAGATTGAAAGTCACCGTTTTTACTGAAGGTGGCGAGCCTATTGAAGCCATAACCTATATCAAGTCCGGGCAGTTAGAAGAGGCACCGCCTTCAAAGGAATACCTGGCGCTGATTCAGCAGGGCTACCGGGACTGGGGACTTACAGAGGTATAAATCGATAGGAACCATAGAATAGCAGTTAATTTACATTGGGCATAATCTTCTCTTAATTGTGTAATAGAATGGCCAGAAATTGATTCTGTGCCTTCTGGTAGCTATCTCAACGCTTAGAGGGGATGGCTAAGTATGATGCCAATCGAGTTTAAGCCAAGTCTTTCCGAGTGCATTGAGACGCTGGCAAAAAGAGAGTATGAAGAAAGTCTGAGAAACTACCTGGAATCACCAGAAAACAACGAAGAGCTACAGGAAAAGATAAAGCTTCTGCGGCTTTTTCTGGAATCGACAGATTTCAGTAAACTACGAGCGGAATGTGAAGGATGGCTCTCAGAGGGTAGGAGTATCAAGGTCATCTTGAAGCTGGTGAAAGGAAAACCCGAAATCAAATTGATAGTGGAATAGAGTTCCCAGACATCTAATGATGCGAACCGCTTCTCACCCACAGGTAGGTATACTTCTCACGAGGAGACCACATCATCCACCTCACCCAAAGCCAGATTTTCTTCAAACCAACAATCACTGCCATAGTAACACCTCTATTTCTGGCTATTTGTAAATCAATTATAGCGTATTCAGCCTAATTGTAAATGGGTAAATAGTAACATATGAGATAGGAAAATAGGACTAATAGCCCAGGTGGGCTGGGTATCAGGGTGGCTGCCATGTTAAGGAAAATTGATTTTTGTGTCTTTCTTTGCTTTAATGTGTAGAGTGAGAAGGAGGAACAAGTGGCAGAGTTAATATTGCAAGCAATCAACAGGAATGTCTCGGGTAAGAAAACCAGATTTCTACGCCGTCAGGGCATCACCCCTACACATCTCTTTGGGCACGGTCTTAAATCATTAGCCCTGCAGTGCGATACCAATAACCTACAGTATATTATTGCCAAGGGAGGGATGACCAGGCTTATTAGCCTTGAGATTGAAGGCGACAAGCGACCGAGGGCAGTGTTCCTTCGTGAAATTCAGAGAGATGAGCTCACGGGGCAACTGCTTCACGTTGACTTCTACCAGGTTAAGAAGACCGAGAAGATAAAGGTAGATGTACCCATTGTCTTAGTTGGTGAAGCCCCGGCCATGAAGGAAAAGGGGCGCAGCTTAACCCGCGGTGTTACCAGTCTGAGTATTGAGTGCCTGCCTGACAAGCTTCCCCCCCAAATAGGGGTTGACCTGAGCCCTCTTGAGGATACAGCGCAGGCAATCCATGTTAGAGACATTACCCTCAGCCCGGATATCTCGGTTACCACCGACCCTGACCAGTTAGTGGTGAAGGTCAGCGAAGCGCGTGTGGAGAGGGTAGAAGAGGTGGTCGAAGAAGTGGCAGTTGCCGAGGAGAAAGCTGAAGAAGAGGGAGAAGAGTAAGCGTGACTTCTTAAACGAGAGTCAGTCTGATTACTGACTTTTCCCAGAGGAGTTGACAAATATAACTTCAGGGGTTATAATCTCTTGTGGAAAGACGAGTATTATGTAAGGCCTAACGGTGACCGACTTGTAGAGGAGTGGCTTGAAGGTCTCACAAAGAGAGACAGAGCGGGAATCAAGTCAAAAATGCAAAGTTTGAGGGAGGAGGGGCTTCTCCTTATTAGCATTCGGACGCTTAGGATAATAAAAAATATAAGTAAAAAAGATAAGCGAGACCCACGCCTGTACGAACTTGTTTATGGTCAATGTAGAGTTTGTACCTATTTCGATACAGAAAGACAGACTTTTGTCTATTTGAGAGGTTGGAAAAAGCAGAGGGATATTCAGCCAGAGGACGTAAAAAATTGCCGTGCCCTATTGCACGAGTACTTGGCACGAAAGGGGGGTTACCAATGAGTATGGAACCGATAGAAGATTTGAAACTAGAGCTACAAGACCCCGAATTTGCTAGATTCTATGGTGCTGACCAAGCACAAGTACAACTTGCCTTAACTCTTGTTGCTGTTCGTAGCAAACTCGGGTTAACACAAAAAGGAATAGCAGATAAATTGGAAACGAGTCAACCGTACATAGCCAAGCTAGAAAAAGGAGATGCGAATCCTACAATAGGTAAAATTGGAAGCATGCTGGCTCTGTTAGACCTTAGACTAGTTACTGGAACAGCACCACTCAAGCCTGAACCAATGCCGTTTTCTGTTGGATTTATGTTCATGGGTGCAGCAGATGCATTTGAGCCCCCTTATGATCTACCTGTTAATGCAGAGACTGTGTTGTTCAAGACACCAACTGAGTCAACAAGATATGGAGCAAGAGAACTTGTCGCGGGAGGTGCAGCAAATTGAATTTATCACCAGATATGCAGAAAGCGTTTATTGATGAAGTAGGAACTGCTGTAAAACACATGAAAAATGTTGGCATGCCACAGGAAAAACTATTCTTTCTTAGTGCTGTGTACGGAGCTGCACATAGAATCATGAATATCCAGTATGACTCGGAGCTTGCATTCATTCATCACGTAGTTAACGCAGCTTATGGCATGATGCAGGCGAACTTAGTTTCCATAAAACAGGGTCAAGGTGTCAACACTTTTCCAAAAGACGTATTCGATAAACTAGAGAATGCATTAGAGGAACTAGTAGTTAAAATAGAAAAAGGTGGGAAAACATATCCAATACTCGAGAAAATCTCAAATCTAGCCTACAGCACAACGGGTAATGGATATTATCTATATTTGAAGGGCATGCTTACTGTATAGTTCTATCGGTTTTGAATTGCTGTGCCTGCATAACCCGACCCAAGGGCTTTGGAGTTTCGCACGTTCCTAACCCTCCGTACTATCTATTGAACTAACTCAAGGCATTCTGCTATAATCTAGCGATGATTATTGATTTTCACACCCATGTTTTTCCGCCCCGGATAAAGAAAAACCGCCGTAAGTATATTGATAGTGACCCCTGTTTTGCCATCCTCTACTCCAAGAAGGACGCCAGGCTAGCCACTGCTGAGGAACTCATTGCCAGTATGGACAAAGCCGAAGTGGATATTTCAGTTATCGTTAATATCGGCTGGACTACTCACGAGCTTTGTGTTGAGACTAACGACTACATCCTGGAATCAATGGCTAAGTACCCGAAGCGGCTGGTAGGGTTCTGCACTGTCCAGCCCAATTCCTATGAAGCCGCCCTGGCTGAGGTAGAGCGCTGCGCCCAGGCTGGGGTACGGGGGGTGGGTGAGCTCAGACCGGATATGCAATTATTTGAGCTTGGGGATGAGACAGTGATGCAGCCCTTGGTCGAAATTCTGAAGAAGTATAAGCTAATTCTGCTCACCCATGCCTCGGAGCCAGTCGGCCATGAGTATCCGGGGAAAGGGGGCATTACTCCAGATGTGCTCTACCCTTTTATTACCAGCTTCCCTGATTTAACCATAGTCTGTGCCCATTGGGGTGGTGGTTTACCCTTCTATGCTCTAATGCCTGAGGTGAAAAGAGCCATGAGCAACGTCTTTTTTGATACGGCGGCTTCGCCCTTCCTGTATAGTCCCCAGGTATATAATCAGGTTATACAGCTTGTCGGTGCGGATAAGATTCTCTTCGGTAGTGATTATCCCCTGCTGGAACAAAGTCGGTTACTAAAGGAGATTAGGTCTCTAGATTTACCCGAGGAAGCCAAGGATTTGATTTTATCGGGCAATGCCCGGCGGCTGCTAGATATTAAGGGTAAAGTTGTTTAGTAAAGGGGATTGAAAAGGGGCGCAGCCCCTTTCAAAAATTCTCTCCTCTCTCCCCTTATGAAGGGGAGAGGGACAAAGGGTGAGAGGTTGGTAAATGGTACCTAAAGGTGATAAGTAAATATGGAACAGGTTCGCTCTTTTATTGCTATTGAGCTACCTGATGAATTGAAAGAGGGGCTTACTCAGTTACAAACCCAACTGAAATTGGGTAAAATACCTTCAGTGAAGTGGGTTGACCCCTATAGTATTCACCTGACACTAAAATTTCTGGGTAATATTGCCGTGGGTAGGATTCCAGAGGTTACCCAGGCGATAGAGGAGGCTGCTCAGGGAATGTCCCCCTTTCACCTGGAGGTGAAGGGATTGGGGGTTTTCCCCAATGTGAGGCAGGTTCGGGTAGCCTGGGTTGGGATAGGTGGGGAGGTAGATAAGCTAAGTCAACTTCAGCAGCGAATTGAGTCTAATCTGATGCCACTAGGTTTTACCCCTGAATCACGGCGATTTACTCCCCATTTGACCCTGGCACGGCTTCGTGACCGGGCCTTACCCGATGAGCGGGAAAGATTTGGACAGCTTATCGCTGGCACCAAGTTTGAGACGGTTTA
>CAZQZA010000087.1:0-5056 GCA_964597725.1 uncultured Dehalococcoidales bacterium
TTTGAGATGGAGAAGGCTAAGAGCCACTATCGCCCCAGCCAGACAATGAATTTCTGTGTTGACCCTAGTGAGGGGCATGATGATTTTTTGATGAGCCTGGCACTGTTGGCTGAAGCCGGAAACCAATACTCACCCCGAGAGGCTAAAGGAAGCTCGTCTTAGAAAATTTACCTAGGGGGCTTGACAAGCGTTACATTTAGGCTAATAATAGCAGAGTGGGTGGGGAAAAGTGGGAAATGCGAGACTGCAGGCATGACAGCAAATTGAAGGGAGTTGCATTGATACAATGAGTGCAGAGAAAGGGTCAAAGCGGCGAAGGATTGAATATAGGCCTCATCCTGATCGAGAAAAAGCAAAGCGCGGGGAAAAGATAAAGGCTGAGTTTCTGGATTTCAAAATTATGAGGGAGGACTGGAATATCTACGAGCTTGAAGATGGCACGAAAGTGAGAATAAGGGTCTCCCCCTCAAGTTTTGTGAAGCCTCTCGACCCCAAAACAGATAAGGTTATATATAGTGGAGATCACCCCATGTATGGTATGGACGTTGGAGTAGAAACTGTGTTTGAATATCCCGAAGAGGTCATTACACCTTAGACACGGGAGGGCAATTAATGGTTACGAAAGCGAAAATAGCTGGAAAGATTACTTTACCTTATGAACCGCTTGTATCTCAAATCCATGATCTTGGAAACAGCCGTCGGCTAATGGTTGGGGGAAGCAGTTATTACATACAACCAACTGGAAGCATAGAAGAAAGCTTTATAGCTTTTCCCGATATTCGGATTAATACTCCTGAAGAAACTGTAGAAATCTGGGGCTCTATGTGTAAACATTTGCGATTACCTGAGGAACAGTCTGTGGAGATCGTGGTTGAAAAGGAGATAGACGTTAACAAACTAGCAGCAGCAGTAAATGCTACTGATGAAGAGGTAAACCAATGGCTTGGTTTGCTTTTGGAAGATTATGACATCGATTCAGATGTGGAGAATATTAAGGTTGCAAGTTCCCTCATCAGATTTTGGCTAGAACAGCAGGCATTGAAAAGCGACCTAAAATTGGAAGAGGGCGAGTTATCAAAGCTATTCAAGTTTGCTGTGCGATTAGCCTACGAGGCTCTCTATGTCGGCTCTGCCTAATTTTGACCCGCAAATTGGTGGTATCAATATACGGATAGGGCAGCTTATCCCCTTTTATTTTGATTTAGATAAGGGTCCAGTCAAGAAAAAGTTACAAGAGGTTTTTAAGGAGAAGAAAAAGCAGCAAGAGAAAGATATTGACGGCATAATACGCGAGGTTTGCGAAGCTAACAAATGTCAGTCAGTAGAGTATAAACGGCGGGGGAAACGAAAACTACTATGGGGCTTTTATGAAGCGGAGCCAGAAGAGAAGATTTCAATCTCTATCAGGGGTCATTTTTGTGCAGTAAGCCAGACTTAAAAATATTTAGCTATCACTGAATGGAAAGAGGGGCCGAGGCCCCCCTTTTGTATAACCAGCCTCTTTCATAAGGAAGGGGGATAAGGCTAGTACTTAATAGGCATAGCCGGTCTTTCTGCCGACAAAGAAGCCAATGAAGAAGAGCACCAAGCCACCCAGCCCTATCAGAAGATATAAAGCCCAGTTAGACAGGAATGTAGCTTTCACACTAAGTAGAGGCAAATCACATGAGTCATACGGTCTAAGGGCTGTGGATTTTATTTGCTGGAGTATTTTCCGTAAATTTGAATACAGTGATACTAGGTTTTTTGACGTATTCTCACAGAATATATTGCGCAGACGAGAATGGTATATATAAAAAAGAAGCGTTACTTTGAGGGCGATTACGATACCACGTAACTTATGTCCCTAATAGAGAGCACACCACTCAGAGATTTACTTCGCTTCATATATAACATACCATTTTATTTTACAAAAGTCAATAGTTTTTTGTCTCTGTATTTAAATTATCGTACAATTCATGGCTTTTCCGACATCCTGTTAGCAGGGGCAGGATTCGAAATGGGCTAAAGGCGGGGGAAGAAGAGAGTTTAAGAGGGGCCGAAGCCCCTCTTTTTATATAATCAGCCTTCTTGCATAAGGATAACACTTAATAGGCATAGCCGGTCTTTCTGCCCACGAAGAAGCCAATGAAAAACAGTGCCAAGCCACCCAGCGCTATCAGAAGATATAGAGCCCAGTTAGACAGGGCAAAGGCAAAGCCAACATGGAATGACCCGGCGCCTGACCACCCGCTCTCATTAGAGGCACCATCTATAGCCTTAACCCGCCACCAGTAGGGAGCATCCTTTTTGGTTGACTCTAGCTCCACTGCTTCAGTCATGGTGTATTCTGATTCAGTCAGTCCTTCCCAGGTCTTTACTATATCAGTGAAACTCTTGTCCTTGGCAATCTGTAGGGTATAGGTTACGCCACTATCATCGGTAACGTCCTCCCAGTCAAAGGTTATCGGACGTTCTGGCTTAGTGTCCATCAAAGGTAGCAGTGGCTTTGGTATTTCTGGCGCATCTGACTCCATGAAAAAGGTAACTACCTTACTGTTGGTGCCGTCAGTGGCAGTTATAGTATGCGACCCGGATTCGCTCTTGGGAACCTCGAAGGTATAGGAAAAACTCCCGTCAGCGCCACTGGTAGTAGTAAACACAACCGGCGTACTGGCATAGGTGATGGTTAACGTAGTATTAGGTATAAAGCCGGCGCCGCTAATAGTCACGTCCATGCCGACATAACCAGGTGAGGTCTGGCTGGTAACCGGGCTGATGCTGACATCAGCAGCGACGGTAAAGTCGGCCTCAGCCGAGTTACCCTCATCATCCTCAGCCTCAACAGTATAGGTGCCTGGTCCGACAGTGGGCACATCAAAGCGAATGGTGAAACTGCCATCTGCATTGGTGTCGCCGGTGGCCACCTCATCGCCATCAAGCTTGATGGAAACATCTTCCCTATAGGCAAAGCCGGTGCCGTTAACAGTGGCCTGTTCACCAGCGGTTCCTGATGTAGGGTTAATGGTCATTTCTGGCTCTACGGTAAACACTGCCTCGGCTTCATTGTCAGATTCATCAGTAACCTTTATGGTGCGCTCACCGGCGGCGCTTTCCGGGATAAGAATGGTGGCTTCAAAATTACCGGAGCTATTGGTGTCATCATCACCACTTTCTATATCAACCGTATCACCATCGTATTCTACTGTGATATCCTTATTACCGTCGAAGTCAACGCCGGTAATCTCAACCTCGGTGCCGACCGTACCCTCCTCAGTATCCAGCTCAATCTCAGCGGCAATAACGGTGAATTCGGCAACACCCCTGATGCGGTCGGAACCTTTCATGGTAACATAGACATAATAAGTGCCGCCGCGCACAACTTCATCATCTTCACCATCAGTGAGTTCATCGGGCACCTTTACTTTAACCCTAAAGTCACCATCCTCCTCAACGTCATAGCCTGTCTTCAGCTTCTCGTAGTTTTCAACCTCAGTGTCAATGTCATCACCCGTATCAGCTTCCTCACTGGAGAAATAGATATCAACCTCTTCAATATCTTCAGTAATTTCGCCCACATTCGTACTTGGCGGCCAATCATCGCCTTCCACATAAAAAGAGTCGCCGATTTCACCATCGTCAGGGTCGAGGTCAATGTCATAGTCATAGGCCGCCAGAGCTGGTGACGCTGGAAGAGCCACCACCAGCAGGGACAGGATAACAGCCATAGCCAGGATACGGAAGAATTTATTACTTTTCATTTAGCAACCTCCTTTTGTTCTCCCTTATGGGGAGATGATTCTTATTGAGTGGGGCTTTACCCCACTGTTGATGTCCCTTTCTTATATAAGTTTTTTTCTGGCACCGCGCTGAGGGACATAGGTTCCAGCGAAGCTATCCAGAACTTCCTTAGTAATTAGCCAGGTATTATGAATCTTTATCGCCGGTAAATCTCCCTGCCGGCACAGCCGTTTTACCGTCTCCGGATGAACCCTAAGACGGTGACCGGCTTCGTTCACATTAAAATAGTTATCCAAAGGTACCATATTGCTTTATCAAAGCAATAATAACATCAATGGTTATTTTTGTCAAGTCCATAATAATATAACGAAAAAAGGGCTGAAAGGTTAGGCCTTTCTAAAGAGATAAGATACCAAATACTGGCGCTTAGTGTCAAGGTTAAAAAAGGCGACAAAATCCCATTGACCTGTTTAGAACATATGTGCTATCATGACAGCGTAAGGTTTCTACGAGGCAAATTATGGAGTTAGGACCGAGAGATGATGAATTGGATTTACCACCGGAGCATTGTCGCTATCAAGACGATGGTTGTGAATTTGCCAGCTCCTGCCTTAACTGCCCGTTTCCCCAGTGTATCTATGAGCAGCCCAGAGGCAGGCAACACTGGTTAAAGAAATTGCGGGCGGGGGAAATAAAGCGACTGTTCGCTACTGAGGGCAGAGGGCTAAGGGAACTGGCAATAATGTTTGGTGTCAGCCAGAGAACAATACAGAGAGCATTAAAGAGGGTGAAAAATGAATGAGACTTCTATTCCTATGCAGTTAATCCACCGTGATTTAGACCGAATCAGAAAGTATAAGGAGTTACTGGATTTCTACCAGGGTAAGCACTGGGAGGGTAGAGACAGGCGGGGAGAGAAACGCCTGACCTTTAACTACGCCAAGGTATTTGTGGACAAGGTTACCAGCTACCTTATGTCTGGGGTTAACTTTGCCGTTGATGCTGTCGAGGACTCTGACGAGGCACAGGCAGTAGCCCAGAGGGCGGAGGCCGCCCTATATCAGGTATATGAAAGCAATAACCTGGAGCAGCTTGACCTGGAGACAGAGATAGATTGCGCCATCCTCGCTGACGCTTGCTACAAGGTTATCTGGGACCAGGAGACACAGCGGGTCAGGGTTACTGCCCCCGATATTCAGGGGATATATGCCTGGTGGTTGGGGGATGACGCTTCCAGAGTATGGCGGGTAGCGTCTAAATACTCTCTCAGCGCCGAGGAAACTGAGCTCCTGTATAAGGTAAAGCCCAAGGCTAAGACAGCTACCATCGTTGAGGT
>CAZQZA010000088.1:0-5032 GCA_964597725.1 uncultured Dehalococcoidales bacterium
AGTGGTTAAAACCTTTCCCGTCACGAGCTAACTTTATTTTCTGCTCTGTCCTAAAGGGTAAAGCAAGCGAGCTCCAGCAGAGACTACAGGATAAAGGAATACTGGTTCGCTACTTTGATAAGCCACATTTGAAAGATGCTATTCGTATCAGCGTGGGTAAGTCAGAACATACCGATGCCTTAATTAAGGCACTTCAAGAAATAGGAGAGGAAATGAATGTCTAATAGACTGTCTGCTGTCAAACGGGAGACCAAGGAAACGAACGTCAGCTTAGAGCTTAATCTTGATGGTAGTGGTCAGTGGGAGGTTAATACTGGAATCACTATGTTTGACCATCTGCTGGCTCAACTAGCCCAGCACGGACGATTTGACATGAAGATTTTAGCCACCAGCGATGACCAGCATCACCTGGCTGAAGATGTTGCCATTTGTTTGGGTAGAGCCTTTGGTGAGGCCTTAGGGGAGAAGCGGGGCATTGTGCGGATGGCGGATGCTACGGTGCCCATGGACGATGCCCTGGCTACAGTGTCAGTGGATTTTAGCGGCCGGGGGTATACTGTTTTAGACCTGCCCTTTACTGATAATGATATGTTCGGCTTTTCTACCGACCTTGTCCGTCACTTTCTTGAGTCCTTTGCCATTGAAGGCAGACTTAATCTCCATGCCAAGGTTGCCTACGGTATCAATGACCATCACAAGGCAGAAGCCACGTTTAAGGCCTTGGGCAGAGCCTTAGATATAGCTACTAGAATTGATGAGCGGATTAGCGACGAATTACCCAGCACTAAGGGTTTATTGGAGGAGTAACATTGGAAGTAAATACTATAATCTACGTAATCCTGTTCTTTATTGCTTTACTGGTGATAGGTGCTCTAGTCTCTCGGTGGAGGATGAAGCGTGCTATGCGTGAGGTAGTACGAGCTTTCAGAGAACAGAATGCTACCACTAGTAGGAGTGCTAAGACAGCCGGTGAATTGGGGCTCAGCCCCCGGGGTAGGATGGCAGGAATGTTTAAGGGACGTGACTATAAACCACATGCCTTGAGCTTGCTGATGAGGGCTGATATTGTACAGACAACTGAAGACGGCAGGCTTTACCTTTCAGAAGATAGGCTTCTGGCCTCCGGTATTGACAGTGCTACTTCATATTCCCGCTATTAGGGTGAACAGGCGAAACACAAGCTGGGTAAGCCTTGCTTAATATCTTAATTCCCTCCCCGTTAATCTTTCGTAAGCCTGCTCATATCTTTCAGTGGTGTTGGCAATGACTTCCGGCGGTAGCATGGGGGCTGGTGGTTCCTTATTCCACCCTGACTGAACCAGCCAGTCACGAACTGGTTGCTTATCATAGCTGGGTTGGGATTGTCCGACTTTATATTGGCTGGCATCCCAGAAGCGGGATGAGTCCGGGGTTAGCAGCTCGTCAATAAGGATCAGCTTATCATTGTCCAGCCCGAACTCCATCTTGGTATCAGCAATAATAATACCTCTGGTTCGGGCATACTCTCGGGCATGGCTATAAATGGCTAGGCTTTTTTCCTTCAACTCTTCAGCTATAGCTTCACCAATTAGGTTCTTCATTTCATCCGTGGTGAGCGGCTGGTCATGCCCAGTTTCTGCCTTGGTGGTGGGGGTAAATAAGGGCTGGGGTAATTCTTGACTTTCCTGTAGGCCTTTGGGTAAAATCATCCCACAGATTGTACCGTATTGTTGATACTCTGCCCATCCCGACCCACTTAGGTAGCCACGCACCACACACTCAACCGGGATACGCCTTACTTTTTTGACGACCATAGACCGACCAGTCAGATATGGTGGGTAGGGAAAACGGTTCTCCTCAGGAATATAGGTATCAAGGCAATGAACATCATCGATGGCTTCTACCAGGTGGTTGGGTACCAGGTGGCCAGTCTGCCTAAACCAGAAGGTAGAAAGTTGATTAAGCACTAGACCCTTTTGGGGGATGCCGCAGGGTAGAACAACATCAAAGGCGGAGATTCGGTCAGTAGCGATAATGAGCAGTTGGTTACCCAGGTCATAGCTGTCACGCACCTTCCCCCGAACAAACAAGGGTAGTGGTAAATCGGTATTCAATAAAACTGGTGAGCTCGTATTGTTTATCAACCTTGTCTCCTTCAATCTAATTTGACGACCTGTTGGGCTTATTGCTTTTACGGTATATAGGTAATTCTAAGCGGTATTAAATTGTTCTCGGCGCTAGCTCAGTAGGCTCAGTTATTTCGCCTTGCCATTGCGCCTTAGTTAGCCCCAGACGGGCAAAAATGTCATCTATGTACCGCAGGTAGTATTGATAGTCAAAGAGGGGTTCAAGCTCCGGCGGTGGCAAGGCAGCAGTAACCTCAGAGTCAGCCTTGAGCAGGGTAAGGAAGTTTTTATTCTCCTTCCAGGCTTTCATGGCATTTCGCTGTACCAGTTCATAGGCTTTTTGCCGAGAGAGCCCTTTATCAATAAGGGCGAGCATTACTCGCTGGGAGAAGATTAGACCCTTGGTAAGCCCCAGGTTCTGCTTCATCTTCTTAGGATAAACATGTAGCCCGCTCATTACGGATGTAAACAGGGCGAGACAGTAGTCCAGTAACAGGCAGGAGCCGGGCAGGGTAATGCGCTCGGTAGAAGAATGGCTGATGTCTCGCTCATGCCACAGGGCAATATTTTCCATCGAGGTGAGGGCGTAACCTCGTATCAATCGGGCTAGACCACAGATTCGCTCACAGAGTTCAGGGTTACGTTTGTGAGGCATGGCTGAAGAGCCAGTTTGCCCGGCACTAAATGGTTCTTCTACCTCTCGTGTCTCTGTTTTTTGCAGCGCCCTAATCTCAGTGGCAAATTTCTCTAGCGAGCTGGAGATGATAGCCAGAGTGGTAATAAATTGGGCGTGGCGGTCACGTTGCAGGACCTGACTTGATACTGGGGCTGGGGCCAGCCTCAACTTAGCGCAAGCCTTCTCCTCAACATCAGGTGGCACAGTAGCATAGGTGCCAGTGGCTCCGGAAATTTTACCCACGGCAATTACTCTCTTGGCTTCAGCCAGCCGCTCGAGATTGCGCCTCATCTCCTCAGTCCATAATGCCAGCTTCAACCCGAAGGAAATCGGTTCGGCATGAACACCGTGGGTGCGACCTATCATCACCGTGTATTTGTGCTCTATGGCCGTTTTGGCTAGTACTGCGATAAGGTTCTTTATATCCTGAGTTAATATCTCGGCAGCCTCAATTAGCTGTAGGCTGAGTGCGGTATCTATTACATCAGAGGAGGTAAGACCAAGGTGGATAAAACGAGATTCATCACCTAAGCTTTCGGCTACTGAGCCCAGGAAGGCAGTCACATCGTGGTGAGTTTCCTTTAAAATCTCTTCCATACGCTTAAGATTGCATTTAGCCAGCTTTATCTTGGGTACAGCTTCTCTAGGGATAACGCCTAGCTCAGCCCAGGCATCACAGACAGCCATCTCTACCTCAAGCCACTTGTTAAACTTATTCTCGTCTGACCATATCCTCTTCATTTCGGGTCTGGAATAACGCTCAATCATTGGCTATCTCCTTGTAAATTGCTTCTATATTCTTCGTAGGCTTTTCGTATCTCATCATGCTTTAGCCCCAAAATCTCAGCAGCGAGGTAAGCTGCATTCTTCGCCCCCGCTGTCCCCACGGCTACGGTAGCCACCGGTATTCCGGCGGGCATCTGGACAATGGAATAGAGGGCATCAATGCCCCCCAGTTCGCTGGTAGATAATGGCACGCCAATGACAGGCAGGGTAGTCCAGCTAGCCAGAACTCCAGGCAGATGGGCAGCTCCCCCCGCCGCCGCAATTATTACCTCAATCCCCCGACCCCGTGCCGCTAATCCATATTGCCTGACCTTTTCGGGATTACGGTGGGCTGAGATTACACTTACCTCATGGCTAATACCCAGCCCGTCTAATACTCCTAACGCTGGCTTGAGAGCTTCGGCATCTGATTTACTACCCATGACTACAGCTACTAATGGCATATTAACCTTACCCCCTTAATCCTCCTCTCCTCAAGAGACGAGAAAGGTAGTTTTCTGAAAGGGCTTTACCCTTTCAACATCCTAAGTATCATGCTTACCCCAATATTCCAGGGTTGCCTGCAACTCGGATAACCAGAATTCTTGTCTTTTGTTAATAACTATCTTTGGCGGTTCTATATCCTGTCCTTCCCAGGTGTCCAGGCACAAATTGTGCGGCACAGCCGATAGGCTATAAAACCCTCTACCAGGCTCGCTAGTATCCTTACTGATAACAATAGCCGATATTAAAGGACGACCCTTCGTTGTCTCATATTCACTACATGCCCCGACGATGAAGCCGATAAGTTTAGAGGCAGTGTCCTTAAATCGCTCCTTTAGTTGATTGAAGGCCGGTAGTTCCCCGTAAAAAATAATCTTACCCAACTTTGCCTTCTCTACAAGTACCTGATAAGAATCCTTTACAAATTTGATATACTCTGGCTCGGTTAAGTGGCTATCTACTTCCCATTCATCATATAGTTCCTTGATAAGTTTCTCCATAACATTCCTCCTTGCTCTCACCTTCTTGTAAGAGGAGCAATTATCCCTGTTGGGGGAGACTGCTGTTTAATCTCCTTTTATTAAGGCGATGTCTTTACGATAGTGGCAGCCCTCAAAGTGAATCCGGGGCAGATTGTCATAGACCTTTTCCCTTGCCTCGGCAATGGTCTTACCCATAGCGACTACGGTGAGCACTCGCCCCCCACTGGTTAGTATTTGCCCTGCTTCTAGTTTGGTCCCGGCGTGGAATACCAGAATGTCTTTATCTAAATCATCCAGCCCGGTAATAGGGAAGCCTGTCTGATAGCTACCTGGGTAACCGGCTGATGCCATGACGACACCCACACAGGCGTCTTCGCTGTATTCTATATTTATTTGGTCAAGTTTGTTATTAATTACTGCCAGCATAATGTCTACCAGGTCGGTTTTGATTCGGGGTAGAGTAACCTGAGCTTCTGGGTCACCGAACCGGGCATTAAATT
>CAZQZA010000089.1:0-4881 GCA_964597725.1 uncultured Dehalococcoidales bacterium
CGCTGATTGGCGTCTCCCTTTCGGTAGGGACAGTGCTCGCACTGTTACCGCTGATGCTTTTACTCTCTATTTCCATGGGCTCGCTAGGTATCCTATTAGCCACGCGCATCAGGTCCATGGAGGCGTTTCAGGCAGTGATGCAGATGTTGATGTTTCCTATGGTGTTCTTGTCCGGAGTTTTCTTCCCACTGCAAGGGCTGCCGGTGTGGATGAGCATCCTGGTAAAGCTCAATCCGGCTACCTACGGAATCGCCCCAATCCGTCAGGTAATGTTGGGAGCGCCACCGGACTCACCTTTCGCTATCAACTTGCTAGGGCATACTATGTCACTCTGGGATAATATTGCTGTGCTGGCAGTGTTCGGGGTAATTATGATCCTTCTGGCAATATGGTCTTTCAGCAGTCAAGAGTAGTTTTTCGATATGGCATTTTAGACGATCTCTTGCTGAAACTGTAAGGTGACATACTGTAACTGGCTGAGACACAGCCTGTAAAGTGTTTACCACTCTCGCCAGGCAATATTCTGGCTGATTGTTGGATGAAGTTGGCTCATTACCTCTTAATTCGGCTTAACGACAGAGCCAACATCGTACCTGTAATACTGACTAGAGTGGTAAGTAAGAAGGCTAATTGATAGCTATTTGTAATATCATATATGTAGCCAGCTATAACAGTACTAGGGGCACTAAGACCGCAACTGACAAATTCCACCCCCCCCTATGAGTATGCCAAGTGATCCCAAGCCAAACAGGTCAGCAGCTAAAGGTGATTCCAATACCACCAAATTTCCATAGGCAAAACCAAAAACAATGGCAAATAGGTGAAACATCCATATCTCATGGGCTATAAGCAACCAAATTAGAGAAACGGACATCAGCAAAAAACCACAAATAAGAGCCCGTTTGTTTCCAATTCTATCAGCAACAACTCCCATCACAATCCTACCAGCAACGCCGGCTCCACCGATAACAGCTAGAACGTTGGCAGCATTAATTGCCGAGATTCCAATGTCAGTTGCGTTGATAACAATGTGCAATGAAATAGTACCGTTACAAGAAAAAACACAGGCATAAATACCAGCCAATGCCCAAAACTGCCTCGTGCGAACTATCTCTTGAAGAGAAATCTTTCTATGTTGCAATTCTGAACTTTCTGGCATTACTTTATCTCCGCCATATGGCATTCGTCCTATCTGGCTCGGATCACGCTTCAGAAATTGTGCTGCTATAGTAACGCTAATCAGAATCACGCTGCCGATAATAACAAAGGTGAAGCGCCAGCCATAACTCTCAGTGAGCTGAGTAGCTACTGGTGGTATAATCATTGAGCCTAAACCGCAGGTTGCAAGGGAAAGGCCCATCGCTATTCCTCGTCTTTTGACAAACCACCTTGGTATTGTCGATAGCAATGGAGTAATCGTACTACCTATTCCAATACCTCCCATTAACCCGACGAACAAATATATTTGCCAGGCAGCACTAGTCTGTGACATCAGCAAGTAACTTAATCCAGAAAAAAGTCCGGCTGCTGTCAGAATGAACCTGGGGCCAAACCTATCATTTAATCTCCCGGCTACGAAGCCACTACAACAAATCAGTAACACACGAAGGGAATAGGCTCCCGAAGTTAACGCTCTCGTCCAGCCAAACTCTTCTAAGATTGGCCCCAAAAAAACGCCGAAGCTATAGTGTGTTCCGACTATGGCCATCATCATGTAGGAAGAGAGCAAAACTATGACATAGCCATAGAACAACTTTGATTTTCTACTATTTGAACCTTGGTCCATTGTAATCAAGTCCTAACCATGTTGGGACGTTATTCCTTTGAAGCTTTGCCCAGGCAACCACGAGAGGAGGTGCAGGTATTTTCCAGCCAAGCAATGATGAAGGTAAGCCTATAAGTTGCGATAGAGCCAAAATCTTCGTTTTCTTGCTTCATATAATCATCCATACCATTTTCATGAATATTGTTATGTTTAAAATCCTTACTGAGCCAAGTTTCTGTGCATGTCCCATACTATAGAAAGGACAGTACAGTACTGTCCTGCTAGCAGCCAAAGCGTTGCCCATTTCCTAAAATGCACAGTCTGGGTATAATATGTTGTCAGTTCACGCATGAATGAAGGCTGCAGAATTCCTCGTATTATAAGACCCTGAGTGATTCCTACCGAAGAATAGTCGGGTTAAGAATATGACAAATGCCATTGCACAGAGCTAGCATGCATACCGATGGGGCTACAGAAAGAAACGCGTCTACCAGTGAAGCTAGTACTACTAAGGCCAACACTTCTAAGGTTCTTCATTACAGCAACCTTGAAGCAACTCTATGTATTACCGACAAAAAATCGGTAGTAATAACCAAGCAATCTAAGAAACTATAGCTAGAATATCTCTTTCAATACAAGTTTGACTGAAAAATATATGCACTCTGCCGCCTATTTGAATTCTTAGACTGTCATATTATGTCCTTAAGGCATTCTGGCGCCGGGGTTGAGATACACAGTGTCTCAACCCCTTACCAATTGTGGGCACTATTTAATTGAACTACCTGCATCTTCACCCGCATCGTAGGCCATGAGTGGAGTTTAGCGTTTCAAAATCCTTAGAATGATACCCTCCTACTTACGTCCACCTCAATTCCAGCCTTGGCAGCTTCCTTAAGGAAAGGCTCGGGAGGGACGCAAACCTCTGGATAGAATACTCCCTTCTTCTCAATTTGCCCTCTGGCTATCATCAAGGCGGCTATTGCACCATAAATGCCAGTTCTATAGGAACTGAATACGCCTTTCTCTCGCATCTTTGCAGTTAAATCGCCACTGGCAAACTCCGTTATGGTATATTCTACTTTCTGGCCACCCTGCTCACCTTTTACAATAACTATCATGTGGCCACGGAAGTCAGGAGCTTTCTTGGTCTCAGGCGGCTGATTATGGAGTAATTTGAGCATGAGAGCTCTCGGCGATACCTTTACACCATCGACCTCTACTGGTTCTAGTTTAAATAAACCAAGATCCCGTAGGAATGTCATTTTCTCTTCAAAGTCAACCTCAAACCCAATCTTCCAGCTCGCATGTTTGAGTCCTAGAGCCTTGAACGTCTGCGGCAAGCTTACCTGCTCAGTATGTGGTGTGGTAGCTACCATGACCTTTCCAGCCGGTGGCCTGAAATCAATCCACTCGGGGTAGGATCTGGCTGGTACACTAGTCATCTCTCCATCAACGAAATAGGGATGTTCCATAACGAATTCTTCAATTATGCCCTCGATGGCATAACCCCAATAAAGTGGATGACTATGCTCTGTATCAGGAACCATATCCACACAAGCGTCCTTAATTTCGATTGATTCCGGCGTATCCAATTGTTGTACGCCGTAAGCACCCATGATGTTAGACATACCTGGAGCCGTACCCATGCCTAAAATAGCAAGTAATCCCTTCTTTTTGAATTCGTCATGGAGTGCGAATTGCTCGTCTTTCTTAAAGCCACCAAGGTCCAAGTAGCTGACTCCAGCCGCAAGCGCTGCTTTAGTTGAAGCGGTTCCCGCAGTCATGAAAGCACAATTATATACAACAGCAGCACCCTCGAAAGCTTTAGCTGTAGCTTTAGCATCAGCCATTAAATCTAAGGCTTGATACTTGAATCTTCTATCTCCGCCGAGTTTCCTTACTCTTTCTTCAAGTGCTGCCTTGTCTAAATCTATAAGCAATATTTCAGTAACATCAGGCTGTTCTAATAGATGGATAGCGCTAGGCCAAGCCATAGCTCCGGCCCCACCTGGCACCACGATTTTCATTCTAGAACTCCTTTATTTTTAAATTCTCTTGAGCACCTTCTGATTTACTTTGTTAGCTCTTCTTTCACCATGACCTGGACACGCATCTCTCGTTTAGCCAATTCTGTGAAGAAGTACTCCGGGTCTATTACCTGTTCCGGTGCCCACACTCCCGGCTCTTTAATCATTCCTTTAAACTGCATCTGTGCAGCAATAGAGGGCGGGACTTGTGTAGCACAATGAGCTCCCCAGCGGCTATGAACTCCGGAAATACAATCAAGGACATATTCGACCTTCTTGCCATTCCTCTCTCCAATGACCTGAGCATGCCTGGCCCTGATTATATTGGGTTTAAGCTCTACTCCTTCAAGTTTATCTTTAACCTGCTTATCTACCACGGCTGCCAGAACATCAAGCGGGACCACCTTCATATCTTGTATCTTAATCGGCTCCTTGCTGCCAAGACCGAGGGAGGCTAAGAATTTAGCTCCCTCAACAAATTTAGCTGGTAGTCCTAGCTTCCAGGTAACTTCCCTAACTCCCTTGTCTTTGAATGAAGCTGGAAGTGTGGCCGGTTCGGAATGCAAGGTATGGAAGCAGATGCACCTACCTATGGGCTCTGGATAAGACATTTCTTCGATTCCAGAAAGAGCCGGAAGGGTCTTGTATTCGCCGTCGATGAATTCTACCGCGTCATCCGTAAACTCTTCCATGATTGTCCTGATAGAATAACCTGGCTTAAAGACGTCGATACCTTTCGTGTCTGTCAGGTCAACACCAGCGGATGAAACTCGCACTATATCAACTTTATCCAATCGGTCGTAAGCGTAACGAGCCAGGATGTTAGTTACCCCCGGCGCACTACCAATACCCAGCAAAGCAGTTAACCCGGCTTTCTTGAAATCATCAAAGAACTCGAGTTGCTTTAGACTAGTATGAAACATACCTCCTAAATCATTGTAATGGCACCCTGCCTTAAGGCAAGCTTGCATGATGCTTAAATTGACATAGTATATGGCTGAGTTAATGACAGCATCATAGCCTTCAATTAAACTTGCTGTTTTATCAATATCGTAGGCATCTACAAAGGCTCCCTTAATTCGAGAATCT
>CAZQZA010000090.1:0-4849 GCA_964597725.1 uncultured Dehalococcoidales bacterium
TCCGGCCGGTAAAAACGCGTCCCAGCCTTAATGCCATCATATCGGCTTCATTGCCACAGGCAACAAACTCAACTCGCTCCGCAGATGGGATGATGCTCTTTATTAGCTCACCCCATTCTATCTCCAGCTCGTGGTTATCGCCATAATGAACCCCCTTAGCCATCTGCTCCTGCACTGCCTTGACTACCTCAGGATGACTGTGCCCTAGCAGCAAAGCTCCGTGAGACACAGTGAAATCTATATATTCGTTGCCGTCCACATCCCACTTTTTTGAACCCTTGGCATGAGTGATATAGGGTCGAAATGGGTCAAAAATACGAGAGCTATGAGTGGCACCGTTGGCCGTAAAGAGAGCCAGTGCCCTTTCATGCAACCTTACCGAGCCCGGATGTTTCTTCTTGTATTCATCAATAATGTTCACCTCGGTTGTCCTCCTATCAACTTATGTACTCTAATCACCATCGTAGGGATGAACCAGAAACTAAAGATTACATTAAAGAACTCACCAAGAGTACGGATTAGTGCGGTTGTATTTCCAGCTGACCTTTAAAAGAGATTATAACGCTAACTTCCACCTCCTTGTCAAGTAGAACTCCCTGAAAGGTTTCATGTTCGAAATACTCAAGTTGTTGGCCGCATAGAGGTTCCTTTTTGTAATAGCCCAGTCCGGGGTGCCTCCGTTTGACAAACACTGCTAGAATATCTTAAATTAGGTTCATTGGAGAAAGATAATGAATACTATTAAATTATCGCAACCAGCCTGGTATGAACCCAAAGAGTTAGTATTACCGCTGCCTGATGATTGGCAGGTTGAGGTCTACAATATGGCTGGCTACAATCGCCCAGCCTTGAAGCCAGATGAAATCAAAGCTGCCATCAGCAACCCCACTGGCATACCGCCCATCAGGGAGCTGGCCAAACATAAGAAAGAAGTCGTTATTATGTTTGATGATATGACCCGTGTTACCCGGGTGGCTGAAATTGTGCCTTTTGTTCTTGAAGAATTGGCTGAAGCCGGTATTCCTGACAGGAGCATACGCTTCATCATGGCGCTGGGTTGTCACGGGGCTAAAGATAGGAGAGATTTTGTCAAGAAGTTAGGTGAGGACACATTAGCCAGATTCCCGGTTTACAATCACAACGCCTTCGGTAATTGTACCTATGTTGGCACGACGACTACTTTCGGGACCAAAGTCTACGTTAATGAAGAGGTAATGAAGTGTAACCTCAAGATTGCCATTGGCTCTGTAGTGCCCCACCCCACGAGCGGGTTTGGCGGTGGCGGCAAGATTATCTTGCCTGGCGTAACTTCTTTTGAGACCACCGAACACAATCACGGAACAATCTATAAAATAGTACGGGAGAAAGGCCAGCCTGTTGCCGGCATGGGAATCTTTGACAATAACCCAGTGCGTATTGATATTGAAGAAGCAGCTGTTCTAGCTGGCCTGGATGTAATAATAAACTGCATCGTCAATACCCGTGGAGAAACGGTTTCCATCTTTGCTGGTGCATTGAAACCTGCCTATGCTGCTGCGGTTCAAGAAGCCAAGACTCACTACCTGACACCCAGTGTGGAGGGCAAAGATATCGTCATTGCCAATACCCGTGCCAAGGCAAACGAAGGCTGGCTTGGACTGCCCATTGCTTATCGGGCGGTAAAGCCTGAAGGCGGGGATGTCGTCCTTATCGCCAATATGCCTGAAGGGCAGGTGACCCACTATCTGCTCGGTCCCTTCGGTATGACAAGCTGGGGACCACTACGACGGGAGCCAAGAATACCCCGGCGTGTCAATCATTTGATTGTCTACACTGAATACCCTGACTTAGCGAGCCGAGCCTGGTTTGGAGAAGATTCAGATAGGGTTCTATTTTTACATAAATGGGATGATATTCTGCGGTTCCTTCAAAAAACCCATGGGAGAGACACCAAAGTCGTTGTATATCCCAATGCTGAGATTCAATATTGTGTTTGACAACTACGATAAAGAAATTTAGCAACGTCTTGTTAACGAGAATAGCTGAATTGGGACAGTTTTAAGTGAACATACTTCTATTCCATGATTTTCTGATAAGTGAAGATAACCTCTGGGTATATCACGAGGACAGACTAGTATTTAAGTCTAATAAAGATGGTTTACAGCCTCTACTGGAATACATTGATAGGTTTGCTCCCTATCCGGGTAAGGTAAGAGTATTTGACAAAATAATGGGTAATGCCGCTGCTCTGCTCTCAGCCAAAGCTGGTTGCCAGGAAGTTTATAGCCCCTTAGGTAGTGAACTCGCTGCCCAGACTCTGGACAACTACCATATTGAGTACCACCTCACCAAGATTGTGCCATATATTCAAAAGCCTAACCAACAAAGCATGTGTCCCATGGAGGAATTATCCATTAGTAAGAGCCCCGAGGAATTTTACCAAGTACTAAGGCAACGCGCTATAAGAGACCCCGGTTAGTAGGTTGCGAGAGTTCTATCTACACATGGCTTCTCATCTTTTGCCTCTCTTTCTCAAACTCAGGCTACAAAAGCCACTTTGTTTAGTTCTTAGGAACTTTGAGTTTCCCTCTATTGTAACTCCAAGTATCGGCAGTACTCATAAATCTGTGCTATATTAAGAGCGTGAAAGAGCAATGGCATAGTCTTAGCCCGGATGAAGCCTTACGGGTGCTTAATTCTCGGCGCTCTGGACTCTCTGAAACTGAAGCCAAGAGACGCTTACTCCAATATGGCCCTAACAAGTTAAAAGCCAAGAAAAAAACTCCCCCGATACTGGTCTTCCTGAGGCAGTTTCTCAGTCCTCTCATATACGTACTTCTGGCTGCGGTCATAGTTTCATTCATTGTGGAGCACTTCATAGATGCCGCGGTAATAATGGGGGTGCTCCTACTCAACGCCATCATTGGCTTTATCCAGGAAACGCGGGCGGAGAGAGCTATGGAGACACTAATTCAGATGGCAGCGCCCAAGGCGAGGATAAGGCGTGATGGCAGCATCAAACAGATGCCAGCCAGAGCAATAGTACCCGGGGACATATTACTTCTTGAAACTGGGGATAGGGTACCGGCTGATGCCAGACTCATCGAGGTGCATAACTTAAAGGTGAATGAAGCCACCCTTACTGGTGAATCAATGCCGGTAGGTAAACACGCCGAAGCTGTCGGCGAGGCAGTGCCCGTGGCCGAAAGAAAGACCATGATATACATGGGTACCATCGTTACCTATGGCAGAACTACCGCTATAGCAATAAGAACTGGGATGTCAACTGAGATAGGTAAAATCGCTGCCGCCATTCAGGAAATAAGGCCGGAGAAGACACCTCTCCAGAAAAGTGTCGGTAAACTGAGCCAGTATATCGTTGTTCTTCTCCTGGGAATCTTAGGCCTGCTGGTGGTTGTTGGGATACTGAGGGGACTAGGCTGGCTGGAGATGTTCTTATTAGCTGTGGCCGCTGCAGTGTCCGCCATACCGGAAGGATTGCCAGCAGTGGTGACCGTTGTATTAGCCATGGGCATGCGGCTAATGGCACACCGTAATGTTATCATTCGCAAGCTGGTGGCAGTGGAAACCCTGGGGTCAGCGGCTGTTATTTGCTCGGATAAAACCGGAACCCTGACCTTAAACCAGATGACGGTGCAGCGCATGTATGTTGATGGTCAGTGGATTGAAGTCACTGGTGAAGGCTACGAGCCGTGGGGTGAATTTCGCCGGAATGGACAGATAGTAAATCCAGAAAGCGAACAAGCGCTAACTGAGCACTTGAGGATAGGAGCTTTGTGTAATGATGCCCTGTTAACCTGTGAGCCTGAGTTCTGCAGCATTTATGGAGACCCAACTGAAGGCGCCCTGGTAGTGGCTGCCGCCAAGGCAGGGATGGATAAAGAAAAATTAGAGAAAACCTTCCCCCGATTGGATGAGATTCCTTTCCAGAGCGAAAAACAGTACATGGCTACCCTTCATCCGCGAGACGGAGGCCGGGTGGTCTACGTGAAGGGGGCAGCCGAAAGACTCCTATCCCTAAGTAGGTATCTAGTGAAGGGGAACCGGATTGTCCCGTTGGAGGAAGCCGATGTTCAGGCTATTATGCAGGCCAACAATGTTATGGCCAGAGAGGCGATGAGGGTCATCGCTACCGCCTATGTTAATCTTCCGAGCGAGTTAGAAGATTTGAAGGATGAGGATATCAGAGGCAATCTGGTTTTTGTCGGTCTGGCGGGAATGGCTGACCCACCTCGTGAGGAGGCGAAAGAGGCAGTAAAATTGTGTAAGCAAGCCGGCATTAAGGTAGTGATGATTACTGGTGACTACAAGATTACTGCTGAGTCTATTGCTCATCAGTTAGACTTACCACCGGGCAGAGCCATAACCGGTGCTGAACTCCAGGCGATGACTGACGAGGAACTATCACAGCAGGTAGAGGGTATCTCCGTTTTTGCCCGGATTGAGCCACTGCACAAGCTAAGAATAGTTAATGCGCTCAAGGGCCACGACTATGTTGTCGCCATGACTGGCGATGGGGTGAACGATGCTCCGGCACTCAAAGCCGCCAGCATTGGTATTGCTATGGGCATCACCGGTACCGATGTAGCCCGCGAAGCCTCTGATATGGTACTGGCTGATGATAACTTTGCCTCGGTGGTGGCAGCAGTAGATGAAGGCAGGGCTATTTTTAACCGGCTACGCAACGTGATTTTCTTCTTACTGAGCACGAACCTCGGTGAACTACTGGCACTGATACTCTCTATCTTGTTCATTGGTAAAGCGCCGCTACTGGCGGTACAGATTCTCTGGGTTAACCTGGTTACTGATACTGCGGCAGCTATCCCCCTGGGACTTGAGCCCAAATTTG
>CAZQZA010000091.1:0-4844 GCA_964597725.1 uncultured Dehalococcoidales bacterium
GGTTATACCCCGGAACCACGGCATAAGATGAACGGAAAATACCACCACTGATACCGCAAGCGCCCATGGCAATTACCCATTTCGGCTCAGCCATCTGGTCGTAGATTCGCCTTACCTGAGGGGCCATCTTCCAGGTCAGCGTGCCGGCAGTAACCATCAGGTCAGCCTGACGGGGTGAAGCACGCAAGATTTCCATCCCAAAGCGGGCGAGGTCAAAGCGAGAAGCGTTGGCAGCAATGAATTCAAAGGCACAGCAGGCTGGAAAGCAAATCGCCGTCCATACTGAAGAACGCCGCGCCCAGTTTATCATGGCATCCACTGTGGTAAGTAATACATTTCTTTTCAGTTCTTCATCCAGCCACTCATCCGGGTCGGGGAACGGCTCTTGAGCCCGTGCCTTCAGGGCTTCTATTTGCTCACCCTCAGCTTTGTCGAGTTCGATGTCAGAGTAGATATAGCGCCTATTTATTTCCATTCCAGAACCCCCTTCTTCCAGGCATAGATAACCCCGACAACGATAATTGCCATGAAAACAAGTATGGTGACAAAAGCAAAGAGCCCCAGACTCCTGAGGTCAGCTGCCCACGGATATAGAAAAACAACTATGACATCGACGGCAACAAACATCAGGGCGTAAAAGTAATAGCGGAAGTTAAACTGAACCCAGGTCTTACCTATGGTCTCCATCCCACACTCAAAGGGAGAGCTTTTGATGGGGTTGGGTTTCTTGGGAACAATGCGGATAATTCCGAGGGTAACGGGGATGAGAAGAGTAGTAACGGTAAAAATAATGGCAACTACCAAAAATAACCCAATATAACCGTAGTTTGCCAGCAAGAGTTATTCTCCTCTAACCAAATTGTACAGTAAAGTATACTATTACTATCAATGATAAGACAAGTGGTTTCGGTAGCTAATAAGTTTAGCATATCCCTTCCTACTGTTGTCAAAAGCATCATAGGTTAAGGTTACATCCCGTAGCTCAGACGGGCCACCAAACGCACAGGTAACCTACACTCCGTCATCCTAACTTGAGTGGCTTCGATATCATAGGGAATACGGTAGTGCCTAATGGTTCTGGTCTCACTGTTGTAGATAGCATAGCTAGCCCGAGGGTCGCCATCCCGGGGCTGCCCAACACCACCCGGATTGATAATCAATCGGTTTTTAGCCAACGCAATTTCGGTATCAGCCGGGAACTCTCTAAAGGAGCAAGTCCCTGCCTCATTATACTCAAAGACTAACGGCACGTGAGAGTGTCCCACCAGGCAAAACTGTGACTGGAAATAAGCAAAATTTTCCCTGGCGTTGCTGGTTGATAGCAGGTATTCCCAGATAGGTTCCCTCGGGCTACCATGCACCAGGGTAAAATCATCTCTCTCGATAACTAACGGCAGGCTACCAAGGTAGTCTATATCCTCTGGGCTCAATTGTTGAGTTGTCCAGTGACAGGCAGCAGCAGCTTCAGGGTTGAAGTCAGAAGTACTTATTTTACCGATAGCTGCCCAGTCATGATTTCCAGCCACACAAACATGGTTATATTGGCGTAAAAGCTCAATACACTGGTGCGGGTCTGGTCCATAGCCGACAACATCTCCCAAGCACCACACCTCCTCCACCCCTCCCCGGCGCTCGATGTCATCCAGCACCGCAGTAAAAGCAGCTAAGTTGGCATGAATATCAGCAATAATGGCGTAGCGCATCCCCGCTTCTACAATATAACAGCTTTTACCAAGTATGACTAGAGCCAAGTTGTGGCTGAAATACAGGAATGCTATAATTTGCCTTGGAGATATCGTAGCCAGAACAATTTCTAAGAAGGATGTTTATTATTAGTTAAACCAGCTACTAAATTAATGAGGATAAAGATGATTCAGGGCTCATGGAAGAAATTGTTCATTGCAGCCGCCGTTCTGCTGGTGGCTTCTATTATCCTTGGTGGTAGTTTGTGGCAGCAATTGAATGCCACCAATAGGCAACTAAACGAAACCACAGCACAATTGGAGGCCACTAATAGGCAGCTAGACGATATCAAGGCACAATTGGATTCTCTCAAGCCAGAAATGGAACTTAAAGCCGAACAAGAGCAAATGCTTAACGACTACGCCAATTTAAGAGAACAAATAAATTTACGGCTGGGTATTAGAGAAGATGGCCAACGTTTTATTACGCCGGATGACCCTGAGATTTGGGCTAAGGTGCTGGAAATTACCGGTGGCTATTCTCCGGATACGGTTGAGCTTTGGAGAGATTATGGATGTCTGTTTCGGTGGATAGTACAGAATATCGAATACAGTGCAGATAGCCCTAGTCCTCTCCTCCCCGAATCTATAAATGGTACTTTGGAATGGAGAAAGGACTTCTGGCGGATGCCAGTTGAGACTATGAAAGACGGGATAGGGGATTGTGAGGACACGGCAGTACTGCTAGCTAGTATGCTGCTGAATTACAATCAGCGAAGGTCTACTGTCTGGATATTGGGGATTCAGACCTTTGGCTCCACGCCCAAAGGACATGTTGCGGTTGCTCTCCCCATTGAGAACCATCAACTTACCATTTTTGACCCATCAGCCCGGTATTATACTCCTTTCCCTCACGTTGGTGGCATCGGAACCCAGGAGGTTTCGCTAGCTATTGATGACTGGGTAACTCATCTGAAAGACGAAATGCCCGGTGCCCAAATATACGCCGTGTTTTCTGAGGATTTTTACCAAGAGTTTACCAATACCCAAGAATTTATAGATTGGGTGAACGAGCTTTTACCTTAAAGGTATTACCTTATATCAAAAGATATCTACTTTAGAAAGCCCCCACCAAGTTGTTACTCAAATAGAGAGCATGCTATAATTTCACAATATGAAGGTTTCAGATTTGGGGGAATTTGGGCTGATTAATCTCCTGGCTAAGATGGTTGATAGCTCACAGGATAAGAAGTTCGCCTCATGGCAACAGCTTATTACTGGTATTGGCGATGATGCCGCTGCTTGGCAGGGTGATACTTCAACCCAGCTTGCCACTGTTGATTCCCTTATTCAAGATGTGCATTTTTCTTTGGGTATAGTCTCCTGGGAAGACCTGGGCTGGAGGGCAATGGCGGCTAACCTGAGTGATATTGCGGCTATGGGTGGTATACCCAAGTATGCGTTGGTATCATTAGCCTTGCCAGGGCATACTGAAGTTGACGATGTTACTGCCCTCTACCAAGGGATGATTGGGTTGGCACAGCAATTTGAAGTGGCCATAGTTGGTGGGGATATCAGCCGTGCCCCCCTGGTGGCGATTACTATTACCATTCTCGGTAGCACTGGAAGTCGGGGTAACCAAGTACTCACCCGCTCCGCGGCGGTGCCAGGCGAACAGATTGCAGTTACCGGTTATCTTGGAGCTGCGGCCGCTGGCCTGGAGATGCTTACTAGGGGGCTCCAATTTGACTCTAGGGCTACCGCTTGTTTGAAGAGGGGGTTTCTGCGTCCTTATCCCCGGATAGCCGAAGGGCGATTACTAGTGGAGCACGGGGTGAAAACGGCTATAGATATTAGCGATGGACTGATTTCAGACCTGAACCATGTCTGTGAGGCCAGCCAGGTTGGCGCCCGAATAGAGATTGACCGTGTGCCTGTCGAGCCGGCAGTTGTGACCAGCTTCGGTGATAAATCTCTGGAGTTGGCATTATCCGGTGGGGAGGACTATGAGCTGTTGTTTATTGGAAGCCCCAATGTTATTAATAAGGTCAAAAAGGTAGCCTCTTGCCCGATAACAGTGATTGGTGAAGTCGTGGCTGATAAGGAGGGTGGGGTGGTCTTACTTGACAGCAAAGGCAGTCCTTTTCATCTCAATAAGGCAGGGTGGGACCACTTTACTACCGGATAAAGCTGAGCCACTAAATCTATCTCAAGAAATAGGTCTGGAGATTTTTTTATCGGGGGGAGTTTAAGAGGGGCGAAGCCCCTCTTTGCAAAACCCTCTCCCTCTCCTTTGAAGGAGAGGGAGATAAGGGGGGTGAGGTTGATAAAAAACATAGATATGAACTGTCTTGAGTTAACTAGCCATAGTCCAGAAAAGACCCAGGAATTCGGAGTCAGTCTCGGCAAGTTAGCTCTAGCCGGTGATATTTTTCTCTTGGTCGGAGGCTTGGGGACGGGAAAGACCTGCCTAACCCAGGGTATTGCCTGGGGACTGGGGATTAAAGAATATGCTGTCAGCCCCTCCTTTGTTTTGGTTAGAGAGCTTTATGGTAGGCTACCTCTGTACCACATAGACCTGTATCGACTAGACCACATAGAAGAGATTGAAGACTTGGGCTTGGATGAATACCTATATGGTAGTGGTGTTTGTGTTGTGGAGTGGGCGGAGAAGGGGTTAGCTATGCTGCCGGTGGAGCACCTGCTAATTGAGATAAGCTATCTTGCCGATACCGAGCGCAGCTTTCGACTCAAATCTAGTGGCCAACGCTACCGAGAAATTATCAATCAACTGAAACCACTCTCCGCTAACTGATAGAGAGGGCTACGAATGCTTTTGGCAATAGATACTTCAACTGATACCGCTAGCCTGGCTCTGGTTCAAGATAGTCAGGTGCTAGCCGAATTGACCTGGTGCTGTGGGCAAAACCATTCCGTTGAGTTGTTGCCACAACTGGTTCACCTGCTAAATCAGACTAAGTTAGGTCTTCAAGCCATCAGTGGCATTATCGTTGCCAGGGGACCGGGCAGCTTTAATGGACTACGGGTGGGAATTAGCACCGCTAAAGGGCTGGCCTTCAGTCTGGGCATCCCGATAGTTGGTATCAGCACTCTGGAAGTAGCCGCCTACCAGCATGCTGAAACTGGCTTGCCTATCTGCCC
>CAZQZA010000092.1:0-2599 GCA_964597725.1 uncultured Dehalococcoidales bacterium
GGATGGCGCATGACTTTCTCAATTCCAGCCTGCTTTTGGGCAATTTCTTCCTTGATTATCTGATGCTCTACCAGTACAACTAAGCAGTCTGCATCTTTGGCTATTTCCTTGATAGAGGGACATTGATAACCCCTAGCTAGTGGATCATAGGCTTCTACTTGATAGCCACTTTCCCTAAGCAGTTCTATTATCTTAAGTGCCGGACTGTTCCTCGTATCATAGGTACCTGGCTTGTAGGTAACTCCCAAGGCTACTATGCGGGGATCTTTAATATTGCGAACTGCATATCTGATTTTGGCAGCAATTTTATAGGGCACTTCGTCATTGATAAGTCGAGCCATTTGGATGAGGCGGGAGTTAACCGGGTCAACCTCTTTGATAAACCAAGGGTCAACGGGGATGCAGTGCCCCCCAGTGCCAATGCCGGGTTTGAGAATATCCACCCTAGGATGTTTATTAGCTAAGTCTATGGCTCTTATAGGGTCTACTCCAAGTCTTTCAGCTACGGCAGCAAATTCATTAGCCAAAGCAATATTGATATCTCTGTAAGCATTCTCCATTAGCTTTACCAATTCAGCAGTAACATCGTCAGTGAGATAAAGCTCTCCTTGGACAAAGGAAGTGTAAATTTCCCTTGCCATTTCAGCAGCTCTACCATCAAGCCCACCAATAACGCGGTCATTATTTATAATTTCCTCAAATACATTCCCCGGTAAAATCCTCTCCGGACAATGGGCAAGGAAGATATCCTGGCCGAGTTTCAAGCCAGGTTTCTCAATTAGAGGAGCTATTAACTCCTGGCAAGTAAGAGGAGGGACGGTGCTTTCAATGATGACCAGATTGCCGGCGCGCAAAAATGGAACGATGGAATTTATTGCTTCAATAACTTGGGAAAGATCGGCTATTCCTTTCTTTTCATCGAGAGATGTAGGCACGGAGATAATAAATACGTCTGCTTCACAAGGAGTCTTTTGGGCACGAAGATTTTTTCTTACTACGGGTTCCTGAAAGATTTGCCTGATGTCCCCTTCGGCCAGAGGTAGAATACCGTTGTTAATGGCATTTACCACATTTTCTTCAATGTCAACTCCGATTACCTCATAGCCCGAGCGTGCCAGCATTATAGCCAGAGGTAATCCCACGTAGCCGGTGCCAATTACTACGATCTTCTTAGTCATAGCCGTAAACCTTTTTCTGCCACTCGATAGTTCTGGCGATGCCATCCTCAAGACTCACCATGCTTTGGTGCCTTAGATCGCGTATTGCTTTAGAGACATCTGCCTTCTTCTCCAAGGTGGTAGCTTCTTCTACATCGCGGTATTCCACCAAGCTATCATCTTTGCCCAGGTAGTTGAGAACAATGTCAGAAGCATACTTCATATCGTGAAGCTCTTTTCCAGCTATGTTATATACCTCCCCAAGCTTGAAATTTTCCACAATGTTGGCCAGTGTCCTCACTGTATCGTCAATGTAAGAGGAGGTGCGCTTGTGCTTGGTGTAAACAACATATGGTAGATTATGAAGCGCTCGGTAGATAAAGACACAGATGGCGCTTCGGTACTCCGAGTAATATTCTCCCGGACCATAAGTGTTAAACAGTCTAATTCTCACCGTTTCGGTGCCGAATTCATCAGCAGAATTCAGGATTTGCATTTCATTCACTCGCTTGCTCATAGCGTAGTCGTTCATCTGCCTGATTGCTACTCTGTCCATTACATCCTCGCTCATAACCTCTCTGTAGTCTCCGTAGACCTCCGAGCTGCTGGCGAATATCATTCTGAATTTAAGCTGCTCTTGCATTCTAATCATATTCTTGGTGCCGGTTGCGTTTGTCCTCCACAGTGTTTCGTAGAAATCCTCACCGTTTCTGCGACCGAACTCAGCAGCCAAATGATAGACATAGTCGAATTTGTCCCTAGAGAAAAGAGTCTCCACCTGGTGAAATTCGCCTACATCACATCTAATGTAATGCGGGGCATGGTAGTGCATTCTGTCTGCAATCCACACATCATGCCCCCTTCGCTTCAGTTCTTCTGACAAGGGTTTACCTATAGCGCCGAGCCCACCAGTAACCAGAATCTTAGCCATATTCTCCCTCCAGTATGTCAGCAATCCTTCTTCCTGCCTTCCCATCCCCGAAGGGATTCCTCCAGTTGTTTTCTCTGCCGAGCATTATCCTGGAACATTCAAGTATTCTATCTGGTGACGCACCAGCCAAGATGTTAGAACCTACTTCTAAGGTCTCAGGTCTTTCAGTATTGTTCCGAAGGGTCACACAAGGCACGCCGAGAATGCAGCTTTCCTCCTGAATTCCGCCAGAATCGGTCAGGATAAGTTTGGCATTGCTCTCAAGTTGAAGAAAGCTTAGAAAGTCCAGTGGTTCAATCAGTTCCAGGTTTTTGGGTTCAAGGTTAAAACGTTTCATCATTTTTCGAGAACGTGGGTGAATGGGATAAATCACCGGCAGGCAAAACTCAGTTGCTATCCTGGACAAACCCTTTAAGATAGAACCAAGCCTTTCTCGGTTATCAACGTTCTCCTGGCGGTGAAGTGTTAGCAGGAAGTATTCCTTTGGTTCCAGGTTCAATGTTCTAAGTTC
>CAZQZA010000092.1:2699-4818 GCA_964597725.1 uncultured Dehalococcoidales bacterium
TTGGCTAACTCTAAATTCTGGTAGATAGCATCAACAATAGTGTTGCCAGTAACAAATATCTTCTCTTCAGGAATACCTTCACCCAAGAGGATTTCTTTTGCTTTCTCTGTAGGGGCAAACAGGTAGTCGGAGCAATGATCGGTCAGAGTTCGATTAATTTCCTCCGGCATCTGCCGATCATAGCTTCTCAAGCCTGCCTCGACATGGCCTACCTTTATATGGAGCTTTGATGCTGCCAGGGCAGCGGCAAGGACGGAATTGGTATCGCCTTCTACAAGGGCGATATTCGGCTTTTCTTGCTGAAGAACCCTTTCTATTTCGATGAGCATTTTCCCAGTCTCCTCTGCGTGAGATCCAGAGCCGACGCTAACATTGTATTTCGCTTCTGGAAGTTTTAGCTGCTCAAAGAATATCTTATTCAAATTATAGGAGTAGTGCTGCCCAGTATGCAGGACAAAGAAATCTAAATTCCTCTTCTCAAGTTCCCTTATTACCGGCGACATCTTGATTATTTCAGGGCGAGTTCCGAGGATTACAGCAATTTTCACTCGCTACCTCCTTCAATCCTGCGACACTCAAAAATGACTGTTCCACCTTCAGTGTAAGGCTGGCCGGGGTCGACACACTGCATATAGGCGTGATTTGGATCTTCAGGGGTAGTCAGTCCAAGCTTCACAGGGCACCAGTCATGTTCCAGTATAGTAACGTAATGAAGCAACGTTGATAGTGCATGAGTACAAAGTGCGTCTGTTTTGTCTAACAATATCTTTGGGTCATCTATCACTATTCTATCTCCCCGTTTGTAAACCGGACACTGGCCTCTGATCTCGTGAACCTCGATTTCTAGCACCGGGTCCTCACCTGGCTCTCCACGCCGTGTTCATTCTTTCTCCTTCTGCCTCAATCTCTTGACGATCTGGGCCAATTCCCTGGCGATTACCTCCCTCATTGCCTGGAGGGTGAGGCCGCTCAGGCCTATCACAAGGCCGCCTATGGCCAGAGTAAGCGCCGCCCAGGCGGCAGGTATCGGCACGGCGCCCGTTCCCTGATACTTCGCCAGCACCCAGAATCCCAGAACCAGCCCGGCTAGCAGCAGGACTGTTCCCGTGACCCCGAACAGGAGCAGAGGCCGGTCCAGAGCAAACATCACCGCTATCCGCCCGAGGACGCCGAAGCCATGCGCCACAGGATTCCTCTTCACCCCATCAGCGTAGGTGACGCTGATAGGGATCTCAGCCACCCGGAGGCCCGCCTGCCGTGCGGCGAACTGCAGTTGCGAACCAACCGACATGCCGGCCTCGGACACTACCAGTTCTTGAAGAGCTCTGGTAGAATAGGCGCGGTACCCGCTCTGGGAATCGCTAATTTTCTCTCCCGAAGCGAGATTGGAAACAAAGGTCAAGACCTGTTGTCCGACACGGCGGTAGAGAGGTGCCGTGCTCTGGTTTGCCAAGAAGCGGGACCCGACCACTATATCTGCCTGCCCGGCGGTTATTGGCTCGATCAGGCGGGGTATCTCCGCGGGATTGTGCTGGCCATCGCCGTCGAGCGTCACCAGGATATCTGCGCCAGCGTCTCGCCCGACTTCAAGTGCAGTTCCAATTGCCGCGCCGTAGCCTCCGTGTTCGGAACGGTAAACTGCGGCTCCGACCTGTTCAGCAATCTCAGCGCTATCGTCGGTTGAGCCGTCATCAATCACCACCACAGTGTCCACGTACCTTTTTGTCTTCGCCACGACGCTGCCGATGAAGCGCTCCTCGTTGAAACAGGGGATAGCGGCCACTACCTTCGGCTGAGTTTGCTGACTCGAGCGAGTTTGTTGGAAATTATTACTCATTTTTTATTCAACAAGTCCATTTGTGATAAAGGCGTGGACTTTTCCCATCTGGATTAGTCTCACCGTCGCCCATGCCAGAATGGCAAACCCTACGAGCTCAGATATGTAAACAATTGGCATGGTCACCAACTCCCGAATCATTACAGGCAGCCAGCCAAAGAAATTTACTGGATCAACTTTGGGAAAGCTCCAGCCATATATTGGCCACAGGAGCGTATGAGGGTAACGCCACATCCCATCCAGGATAAGGTGTATGGCACAACCAAAAGAAAGCATGAGACA
>CAZQZA010000093.1:0-4805 GCA_964597725.1 uncultured Dehalococcoidales bacterium
CTATAACTCCTCGCCCGCCATTAGTAATAACATTATTGTTAACAATACTGCATCTACGGGTGGGGGAATCTGGGCTGACGGCACTTCCTTGCCCACCATTGGCTATAATGACGTGTGGAACAATACCGGGGGTGACTATTATGGCTGCTCGGCAGGACTAAACGATATCTCAGAAGACCCCTTGTTTGTCGACCCAGCAGTGGATGACTACCATTTGCAGCCCGGCTCCCCCTGTATTGATTTGGGGGACAATACGGCAGTACCGCCTGAGCTTACCACTGACTTTGAGGGAGACCCCCGCATTGTGGATGGCGATGGTGATACCATAGCCGTGGTGGATATGGGCGCCGACGAGTATCTGCCACCTGGACCTGGGCTACTCAGGGTGGAAACCTCTCCTCCGGTACCGACAAGGATATTTCTTGAAGGCATTCCCAGAAACGATTGGGGACTTGATTGGGTAAAAATGCCTGCGGGCGAATACACTCTTTCCTTTACCGATGTTTCCGGCTATCTTGCCCCGATAAGCCAGCCTATAGAGATTCTCCCTGATACTGTCACCGAGGTGATAGCAAGCTTTGTCCAGTTGGGCAATCTAAGGGTCGAGACTTCCCCGGCGCTTCCGGCTACCATATTCGCCAACGGTAACCCAATGAATGATTGGGGTTTCTGGGTAACCTTGGAAGAAGGAGAATACACGGTATCCTTCCAAGACATGCCCGGATATGTAACTCCTTCTGAGGTAGTGGTCACCGTCAACCCTGGAGAAACGACACACGTTATTGGAGATTATGTACCTGAGTAAACTACAGTAACTCATGACAAAGCTCCCCTTTGGCAAAGCAAAACGGGGTGAAAATGAGATATGGCACTATTATAAAGTCAAGGCTAAAGGAAGAACTAGAAGAAGCTACTGTCACTTTACCCCGTTACATAGCAGTTGGCATTGGCGGTGTTGTTATTGGGATGGTGACAATATGGTGCTTCACTGAGGTTGTCGGTTTATTCTACCTAGCCTCAGGTTGCCTCGGTGCCTTCTTCTCTATCCTTAACGACTTCACCTTTAACGAGATTTGGACTTTCTCACATCGGAGAAGACGACCACTGTTTACGTTCGGCCTGGTGCAGCGTTTTGCCAGATTTACCGCTTCTAAGGCCGCGGGTTTCTTGATATGTATAACGGCTTTAGCCTTTCTTACCCAAGTCGTAGGCTTCCACTATTTAATCTCAAACCTTTTCGCCATTGGAGTTTCCTTCGTATGGAACTACACTGCCAGCACTTTTTGGGTGTGGTCTAGGAGAAGACAAGGACGGGATTGGGTAAAGGAGTAAACAGAGGTTAGAATGAAGGTATGTGTCGTCTCGGGTTACCCCCCAGGCATAGGAAAAGGAGCAGAGCAGATATATAACTTAGTGGAAGAACTGAGGCACTATAGCCGATTGGACATTACTGTATTAGGTAATAGGGTTCCTGGAGCCCCGCCCATCGAAACAAGCGAAAGTTTAACCGTAATGAGGGTCTGGAGCCCTAATTCTTGGGGTTCCATCCTTACGACTGTTTACAAGCTTATTAGGACCAAGCCAGATATTATACATATTTTGCATGGACATCTTTTTTACGGAGGGGCTACATTTACCGCTGCATTTACTTCTCTCATATTGCTAGTGGCCAAAGTGCTGAGGAAGAAGAGCCTCATCTGGATGCAACACGTGTATCCTCTTGGCAACATTACAAGGTCGACCATGGAATGCTATCAGATCCGAGGCTCACCCTTCGTCCTTCGCCTTGGACTTCTGTTCTACACCAAGTTTGTCGGTATGCTTGCTTCGCAAATTGTAGTCCAAACTGAAACAGATTTGCAAACCCTTAAGCAATTCTATAAGGTGAAGAATGCCGGATGTTTAGTCATAGGCATGAAAGGTAAAAGGATATCCAAGGAGAAGGCAAAACAGCTTCTTGGTTTAGAAAACAAAAGGGTTCTTTTGATATTTGGCTTCATTTCAGACTACAAGGGCATAGAGTATGCTATAAAAGCCCTGCCCAGGATGGTGAAAGTATTTCCCGATTCAGTGTTAGTCATCGCCGGCTCCGTTCTTCCTCGCCTTCTCGAAGTAGGGGTTACCGCTGAGCCACTGAAGTTGTTGGCGAGAGAAGTCCGTATGGAAAGCAATGTCGTATTCCGGGATTTCTATATCCCACCAACTGAGCATTATGTCTACCACTCCGCAGCTGACATAGTATTGTTGCCATATTTGTCATCTCTGGGGCCTAGCGCAATTATGATGGAGGCATTTTTACACGATATTCCGGTGATAGCCTCTGACGTGGATTTCCTGCGAGAGGATATAGCAAACGAGAAGACTGGACTGCTTATCCCTCCAGGCGACAGCGAGGCACTGGCACAAGCTGTTATTAGACTTCTGGGTGATGGTAGGCTCTACCAGGAAATTGAGAAGAATATACAAGGCATTGCTGGCAAGTATAGTGTAGAGGAAGTGGGGAGAAGGCTCAAGGACCTTTATTTTAGTTTATGACCTTTGAGTTACCAGGAGGCTTTTTACTTGACAAGACTACTCAAGGCTGCTTTTAATAATTATTAATGGAGGAGGATAGATGTCTCTCAGGCCATATTTATTGTTAGCCGGTACCGCCTTTCTTTTCAATCTAGGCCTCTCTTTGTCAGGTTTTTATGATTGGAACTATGACAGTTGGGCACACCTCTTTTTCTCCTCTCACTACATGAATTCTTGGTTTGATACCTGGGAAGTGGGGTGGTTTGCTGGCTTCAGTGTAACTACATACCCCCCTCTGGTTGCCCAACTGCTGGCGCTTTTGGCGTTTGCCATTGGGCTCGAGTACGCCTATGCCTTACTCAGCTTCGGTGTAATGATTCTTGTACCAATAGCTGTTTTCAGCTACTGCAATAATTTTCTGTCACGCCAGCATGCCACCTGGGCTGGATTTCTATCGATATTACTACCCTCTATTTACCTGACGAACTATGCCTATGGAGAGCTCCCCACTTTGTTCGCACTGGTAGCCGCCCTTTTCATGGGCACATTTTTATGGCGCTACCTTGAGCAAGGTCGAATTAGAGACGTCCTAGCGGCATCATTATTAGCGGGCATTACCGCTGCATCTCATCACTTTACCTTTATCTGCTTTATGCCGGTAATTTTAGTGGCTACTGGCCTGACTTTGATATTATCAACCAAGGTTGAGGCCAAACCTTTCCTGAAACGCCTGGCTATTTTTGGAGCTTTGAGCATACCACTTGCTTTGATTCCTATTTTCCCTTTTTGGCAATTCCTGCTGGAAACAAAAATGCAAGTGCCAATCCCCCACCTGTCAAGAGCTAATCTGTTCACCGACGGAGTTGCTTTCTTGCAATGTTTCCTGGCACCATATCTTCTGTTCCTTTTGGCTGCACCATTGTCTATAGTGGCGGCTTACAGGCACAAATACATAATTCCTCTTTGTTGCATAGCCATTTTCCTCTTTCTTCTTGGCCTTGGCGGCAGCACACCGCTACCCAAGTTGATTTTTGGGCACTGGTGGCAATGGTTGACTTATGACCGGTTTGCTCTCTGGGCTGGGGTTCTATTCTTACCATTGTTGGCTAGGCTTTTGCCGATAGACTTACTAGAGCGAGGGAAGAAGTCTATTAGACCTGCTGCATTAGCGCTTCTCATGTTAGTACTTATAGCGATGAGTATTGGCGCTGCATATTTGGCTTCTGCCCCTCTAAGGCAGTCCTTCGGGCCGGGGTTTTATTCTTACCATCTTCCCTCACCACCCAATGTTGACCAAACGCCCCTGGTTGAATTTCTTGATGGGCCAGATGTGGGACAACAATACCGCTATATTACTCTGGGCTTCGGCGAAGCCCAAATGCAAAAACTGAGTACGCTGACCCAGGCTAGGACCTTAGATGGCAGCTACTACACGGCGAGGACTTTGCCCGTTCTAAGAGAAAGCGGCATAGCCACAATTGATTCTATTAAGTATGTTGACCCTGAATTAAAAACTTTGGACGAAATTCTGGAAACGGCTTCCTCGTATAACCTGAAGTGGGTGTTGGTGAACGACGTCTCTTACCATAACATCTTGGAGAAACACGGCTTTGAGCTAAGACGGTCAGCCGAAAAGAGCGGAGACATAAGGCTACGAACTGTAACCATTTGGGAGAAGGAAAACATCCCACCTATTGAAATGGATAGTAAAAGCGAAAGAGGGTTTTGGAGTTATATATGGGGTGTAGCGCCTCTCCTCCTACTAGTGGCTTTGCTAATGACATTTCTAAAGGAGATGAGAAACCTGATTGAGAAATCCATTCAATTTCTTTGGCGTTAGGGAATATAACTAACCTTTGCATGGAGTTTGAAGGGTGTCGGAAAGATAAAATATTACCATTCAAAAGGAAATTTTAATTGCCCTATTTTAGTCTACTCTATTTTTACCAGCGTACAGCTTTTATCCACCCCAAAGGATATCAGGAGTAACGAAACGCTACTCCCATCCACTGCTACCTGCTCCCGGCAGTGATGTGTTATGGCCTCTGGATGCTGTCAATCGTCTTTCCCTTAAACAAATGTGCTACCTCTGAGGGTGGGAAAAGGATGCAATTGCTTCCTCTGATATAACAAAAGCCCCTTTTGTTCATTGGTACAGTAGACAGATAGACTTGACCTAGTTATATGCGAGCGACTAACCACGCTTCCATATCCGCAAATACCTGCTCACGCCCTAGCTCATTGAAAATCTCGTGGTAGAAGCCATCATATAGTTTCAATGTCTTATCCCT
>CAZQZA010000094.1:0-4804 GCA_964597725.1 uncultured Dehalococcoidales bacterium
CCTCATTTAGAAATCTGGTAGCGACATCAAAGGTGGCACCACCCCAGACCTCCATGGAGTAGAAGCCGGCTTTGTTCATCTCCTCGGCGATAGGTTCCATATCCTCGGTTCGCATTCGGGTAGCGAATAAGGATTGATGCCCGTCACGGAAGGTAACATCGGTGATTTTTAGGGGATTATCCACCATTTTTATTTGGATTCCTTTCTAATTGGTATTAAACCTTTGGTTTTTGCTCATCTTCACTCCGTTTTTCTTACCTTCTTCAATGTAGGGATTATTCCCCAAAGGGGCTTGCTCTTAAAACGGCGCTTTTATATTGACTTCTTCTCCAATCTTCCTCAGTTCCTCAACTACTTTGTAGTAAAGGCGTACTTCTTTTTTTTGTTGTTCATAAAGCTCAAGTTCCTTCTCTCCATGGATGAATATTCTGTCCTTGCCAGCTGCCTTTTCGGAATTCTTAAGTATATTTATATACTCATCCATCATGCTCTTAAACAAGGCTGGCTCAATGAAGGCGTCTACCTTTATAGCACCAAAGAAGTGAGATACCTTGGCGGGCGCGTCTTTCTTATCATAGAGTTTTGGCCCAAATGCACTGCCGGAGAGTACTCCTGAGAGTATATCTACAGCAAGACATAACCCGTATCCTTTGTGACCACCATCTTCTTCTTCGGCGCCACCAAGTGGTAGTAGTCCGCCACCCTTCTTATCAAGAAAGTTTGCCAGTACCCTCGGTATATCCTGTGTTGGATTTCCGAGTTCATCTGTTGCCCAGGTAATTGGCATTATTTTTCCCTCACGCTTATAGACCTCAAGTGTACCCCTAGTAATAGTTGAGGCTGCCATATCCAATACAAATGGTCGCTCTTTACCCGTGGGAGTAGCAATTGAAATAGGGTTTGTCCCCATTATTGCATTTTTACCATGGGTTGGTACCACAAGTGGCGTAGAATTTGTTATCGAAAGCCCGATAAGGTCGTGTTCGAGTGCCATCATTGAATAATACCCGGCAATTCCGTAATGATTAGAATCGCGGACTGCGGCAAAGGCAATATTATTTTTAAGTGCCTTAGCTATAACAAGCTTCATAGCCTTATAGCCTACCACCTGACCAAGCCCGTCTCCACCTGAGATAAGGAGCGTATTTGGCGTTTCTTTCAAGACTTTCACATCCGCGATTGCCTCCATTACTCCTATTTTCAATCCGTCCGTATATCTACCAAGCCTCTGGAGACCGTGGGAGCCTATGCCCATTTGGTCGGCAGTGATTAGTATATCGGCTGCTATTTTTGCATCCTCAGCCGGGACACCAAATTTATTAAAAACATTGACGGTAAATTCCTGCAGGTCGTCAACCTTTATCCTAATATATTCTTCCATCTTTCCTCATTTCTAATAAGATTTCCGCCTGTGATAATTCCCGTAGCTATCTCGCTTACGGAGGGTAGTCAGGCTTGTCATATGTTCAGCAGTTTGGTTATGTCGCTGGGTTTTTCCGCTACCATCACCCCTGCTTTGGTAAAAGCTTCAATCTTACTGGCAGCAGAACCGGTTTTCCCCATGATTATGGCTCCAGCATGCCCCATTCGTTTTTCTGGAGGAGCCAACCTGCCGGCAATATAGGCCACCACCGGTTTGGGATAGCTAATTTCACTGAGGTATTGCGCTGCCAGCTCTTCAGCATTACCACCTATCTCACCTATCAAAACTACGCCTTTCGTTTCTTCGTCATCCTTGAACATTTCCAGGACCCTAATGAAATCCAGCCCGCCAATTGGGTCACCACCTAGCCCCATACAGGTACTCTGGCCCACGCCCGCCTGGCTGATGTGCCAGGCAATTTCATAGGTCAGGGTGCCACTTCTGGAGACCATGCCCACTGAACCGGGCCTAAAAACATGAACTGGCATCACGCCAACGTGCATCTTGCTACCGGGGTTTATTATCCCGGGGGCATTGGGGCCAACTATTGCAGTACCATGTTTATTAGCTTTAGCAACAAACTCAATGGCATCTCTTTGTGGAATGCCTTCGGTAATGACCACCAGCGTTTTTATGTCAGCGTCTATGGCTTCGAGGGCGGCACCTCGGGCAAAAGCAGGGGGAACAAACATAATGGAGATATCAACTCCATGATTTTCAACTGTCTCGGCCACTTTGTTGTACACCGGTATGCCTTCAACCTGTTGCCCGCCCTTACCTGGAGTTACACCGGCAACTACTTTTGTTCCATAGTGTAGCATGGCCGCGGTGTGGAATCTACCTTCATTCCCAGTTATCCCCTGAACCACCACCTTTGAATCTTTGTCTATTATGATACTCATTCTCTAACCTACAGTTCTTAAAATCTCTCTAACCGCTTCTTCCATGTTAGAGTAGGTATGAACCCCAGCCCGGTGTAAAATCTGGGCTCCCTCCATCTCATTGGTTCCTATCATTCTCACTGCAATCGGCTTCTTTATCGCTGACTCATTGAGCCCTTCAACAACCCCGTGGGCAACTAAATCGCACCGGGTTATGCCGCCAAGAATATTTATCAGTACTCCCCTCACCTCCGGCTTGGATATAACCAGCCTAACTGCCTTTTTGACAATCTCTACCTGAGCACCACCACCGATATCCAGGAAGTTGGCTGGCTTACCACCAAAAACATGAACCAGGTCTAGCGTTGCCATCATCAGACCGGCACCATTACCGATGATACCTATGTCCCCATCCAGGTCAACATAGGCTAATTTTTGTTTCCTGGCTTCAGCTTCCCTCGGGGTATCTTCGGCCCTTTCCAGTTCTCTTTCCTTAAATTCAGGGTGTCGGAAAAGGGCATTATCATCCAGTATTATTCTGGCGTCAGCGGCGATGAATTCGCCGGAGGGTGTCTTGGCTAGCGGATTTATCTCCACCAGTTCAGCATCATAGTCCGTAGTTACTTTATATAGTGTGTCTATAATAGAAGCAAACTTTTTGGCATCATCCTGACTGATATTAAGTCGGCTTGCTATTTCCAATGCATCTTGCCCACTGAAACCAGTAAGGGGGTCAATCCAGTGTTGTGTTATTCTGTCGGGAGTGGCCAGGGCAGTCTCTTCAATATCCACTCCGCCACTGGTGGAAGCTAATACAACATATGACTTGGCTTGCCTGTCCACGGCTATTGACGCATAAAATTGCTCAACTATATCCAGTTTTTCTTCAACTAGCAGGCTGGTTACCACGTTCCCCTTAATACTACTGCCAATGAGGCTTGCGGCTAAATTCTTAGCTTCGGTAGCGTCACTGGCAAATACTATCCCGCCAGCTTTGCCCCGGCTGGAGACTAGAACCTGGGATTTTAACGCTACCGGTTTAGCAATTTCCCTGGCTATTAGCTCAGCTTCATCAGGGTTACTGGCTACATCACTCTCGGGGATTCTTATACCATAATCCTTTAATATTTTCTTGGCTTCAAATTCAAATAGCTTCATCTGCTTTCCGACAGCTAGGTTGGCATAACGCTATGCTTTTTATCCGGTCTTTTTTCCACTTTATCTAGAGCCTGTTCCAATGCCTTTATCAACCTGGGTCTGGTTTCTGCCGGGTCAATCACATCGTCAACGTGGAGATGTTCGGCACCTCGGTATGGATTGGCAAAGGCGATTCGGTACTCCTTTATCTTCTGCTGCAAAAATTCCTCAGGATTGTCTGCTGCCTCTAGCTCTTTCTTGAATATTATGGCCGCGGCTCCCTCTGGTCCCATTACGGCCAGTTCTGTGGTAGGCCAGCAAAGTACCGCGTCAGCCCCTAAATCCTTACTACACATGCCGAGATAGGAGCCTCCATACGCCTTTCTAATAGTGATGGTTATCTTGGGCACAGTAGCCTCCGAATAGGCATAAAGCATCTTGGCTCCGTGTCGGATTATCCCTCCCCATTCCTGGTCTGCTCCTGGTAGATAACCGGGAACGTCAACCAGATTGACCACTGGGATATTGAAGGCGTCACAGAAGCGGATAAATCGAGATGCCTTATCACAGGCATCAATATCCAAACAGCCGGCCTTTGACATCGGTTGATTGGCTATTATGCCTACTGACCAGCCATTTAGTCGAGCAAAACAGGTGACTATATTAGTGGCAAATGTGGGGAATAGCTCGAAGTAGTTCCCCTTTCCATCCTGTCTCTGGTCAAATACCCGCTCAATTATCTTACGCATATCATACGGCTTGCTCGGGTCTGCCGGAACAATATCAAACAGGGTGGCGTCCAGGCGTGCCGGGTCATCTTCCCAATCAACCCGTGGCAGCTTTTCCCTGGTACTTGACGGCAGGTAACTCAACAGTTCCCTTATACTTTGCAAGCACTCCTCCTCGCTGTTTTCCGAGCGGCAAGCAACGCCTGCCTTTTTCTGAACCACGGTGGCACCGCCAAGTTCCTCCTCACTAATTTCCTGTCCCATTACTGCTTTAACTACCCTCGGTCCGGTGATGAAGGCATGGCTTATGCCCTTGACCATAAATATGAAATCCATTAATGCCGGGGAATATACCGCACCGCCGGCACAGGGGCCGAGGATGATGCATATCTGGGGAATCACTCCGGAACACAGGGTGTTTCTAAAGAAAATTTGCCCGTAACCCGATAGGGCATCCACACCATCCTGGATTCTGGCGCCCCCGGAATCATTTATCCCTATTAGCGGACAGCCAGCGCTAAGGGCACTGTCAATTACGTTACAGATTTTCTTGGCATGTATTTCGGACAGAGTGCCACCGATACTGGTGAAGTCCTGGGAAAAAATGTATATCTTTTTGCCATCTATCTTGCCAT
>CAZQZA010000095.1:0-4757 GCA_964597725.1 uncultured Dehalococcoidales bacterium
TTAGTTTTAGTGTAACCAAGGAGGAAGCTGATAGCTACACTGTAACTGTGGACGGGTTGAGTGGTAGTTTTACTGTGGTATCAGTCGTAGTTCCGCCAGCACCAGCTGCCTTCTCAGTATCTAGTCTCGCTGTCGAGCCGACAGGGGTTAAGCCCGATGAGTCGGTTGCCGTCTCTATAGTGGTAGCTAATACTGGTGGTGAGCCGGGAAGCTACACCGTAGTCCTGAAGATAGATGGTGTCAAAGAAGCCGAGGAGACGATAACTATTGCCGCTGGTGAGAGTCAGGATGTTAGTTTTAGTGTAACCAGAGAGGATTCTGGTAACTACACCGTGGATGTGGACGGGTTGAGTGGTAGCTTTACTGTGGTATTACCGGTAGAACCACCGGGGATTAACTGGCCTCTAATTGGTGGGATTATAGCCGCGGTGGTGGTAGTAGTCGGATTGCTCTATTACTTTTTGGTTAGAAGGAGGGCTTTTTAATGGAGAAAATTGGAGTTTTCGTAGTTGATAATAACAATATATTCCGTGAGGGTCTTCGTCAAAGTTTCGCCTCGATAGAAGATATTGAAGTAGTAGGTGAAACTAACATTGACGAGGAAGCTCTCGAATTAGTTATGGGTTTTTCCCCTGAGATAGTACTGCTGGATATAGGTCTACCTCTACTCAGTGGCTTAAACTTGTCACGGCAGATAACCCAACGCTCACCAGGGATTTCAATAGTCGTGCTAGCCTCTTATGATAATGATGAACATCTCTTCCAAGCGGTCAAATCAGGAGCAGCAAGTTATCTAACCAAGGATGCCACCGCTGATGAATTGGTCTCGACTATAAGGAGGCTACACCGGGGGGAACACATCATTAGTGAGAAGGTGCTGATTCGACCTAAGGTGGCAGAGAGGGTGCTAAAGCAATTCCAGGATCTTTCTCTTATGGGCGTGGCTATGGAGGCATTGACTGCCCCACTTACCTCCAGGGAGCTGGAGGTTCTTAGCTATGTGGCTCATGGTTACATAAATAAACAGATTGCACATAAACTTGGTATTAGTGAGCAGACTATTAAAAATCACATGAGCTCTATCATGTGCAAGCTAGACGCCAATGACCGCACTCAGGCTGTAGTGCTGGCTATGCACTACGGCTGGATTTCGCCTCAACCATCGGAGCCTACAAAAGCAGAATAAAAGAAAGGAGGCCTACCAAGCGGTAAGAATCTCTTTTATTTCCTCTCCCTGATACTTGCCACCGACTTCAGGGTGGATGCGGGCATCGGTTTGGGGTTCGACATAAACTAGGCCTCTGTCTGTAGTGTCAAAGGCAACGATGGCGTGTTGCCCTCTATCGTAGCACAGCAGGACAAAGGCACACCTTAGACCGTTGGCCTCAGCATTATTATTTATGTCAGTGGCGAAGTGGCGGCATTCATATTGATTAAGGACAAACTCGTTGCGGCTGGTGGGGTCTTTGAGAATAAAATCCCTTAGCTCTTGGAAGGTCGGGTTTTTGAATGTAATAGTTTGGTTACCTGAGTCTACGCTGTCACTGGAGACAGCGCTCTCGGTACAAGCACTCCAGGTCGGTAAAGGTTCGGTAACCTCTATGCGGACTGTCTCCTGCCAGGCTGTATCATTATCAGAGACACAGGCAAGCCAAAGTAGAAGTAATATAGCGAGGAGGGGAAAAATAAGCTTATTTCTCATCATGGAATGCAGTGTAAGTCGTATGTACCTCCGCTCCAATCCCCCAAAGGTAACTTTCGGGATAGGAATTTAGTACTATTTGGAGAAGAAATATGCTCAAGGCCCTTTGCGATGAGTGCGAAAGGTGAAGCCTGAGGATTGCCCTATCGGACTGGATAAAATTCACTGCCAGAATTGCTCCTTCTGGCGTGATGGGAAGTGCGACTACGATGCCATTATGAGGGAGCATAACAAAAGCAGCAAAGAAGAAACTGAGCGAGCGGCAGAGGGCGCGACTGGGAGCCCCCCCTATAATCCAAAAATAGACGGTCTTTGGGGGTGGGTTGATGGTTTCTATGTATACCCTTGTGGTTAATCACCTGCTACTGGGGAAGAGAAAAGGGGGGTCGGGATTTGTGGTCCCGACCCCCCGGTAATATACCTCTGGCTCACTTTTCCCACAAAGTTCGTTATATATAGAGGGCGTAAGCTGAAAGAATGAAAAGAACCGTGGACCATAATGAAAAAGCAGCGCCAATGGCGGCACAGGCTCCCGCACTAGGTCAGCATCCTAAAATCACTGATGAAGGTATTTATGCGATTCCACCTAAAATCATTGATGAAGGTATATTTGCTAGACCAGATGATGGTTACGGGGGATTCGAACCCCCGACCTCCACTTAAATAATATATTAGTAGTAATATACTAGAAGTCAAATAGTGCCGGCTGTGCTTCTTTTTTCTTGGCTACCTCTTCTTCTTTTTTCTGTCGCCTCTCAGCTCGCTCTCGGTCTAGCCTCACTGTAGTCCTCTTCTGATAGAGCCATGCCTTGAGCCGATTGAGGTCTATCATCTGGTCATCATTAAGTGACTCCACCCGGATATCCTCTGGCATTGTAACCCCTGATTCCTTGGTGCGCCACTTCTCATAGACCTTCGTGGCGATATAGAGGTAGATTTGAGCCCAGTCGTGGTCCATCGGCTGAGTAAGTGAAGCTGTGTTGAGATAGGCGCAGGCTTCAGCATCCGTTCCAGGCATCTCCTCACCTTTGAGTGCCTTCATATTCATCACTAACCTCTCCAGGGTAATAGAGGTCTTTAGCCACTCGGGGAGGGTATCTCCCAGCCTCCAGGAAAGACAATGATAAGGTCCGTAAAGACGCTCACTATCTCAGAGATGCCTTTCTCAATAGATTGGTTTTTATTCAATTGTCACCTCCTTTGTTGAATCTTCATTAGCCACCATGCCTCAACACTTGACCAGTCAGTGGTAATGTGAACTTTGTAACAGTCCATGGTAACGGATGGGAACCCACTCTCGTGCAATTTCAGCTTAATAGGCTTCCCTTGAAGGAAAAGGGTTTGTATATGGTCGTATATCTCCCCTTTTTCCTCTTCAGTTTCAAGCCTTAGGTCTTTGCGCTGCATCTATTCACCTCCTTTTCCAGGCATAGTTGCCCTTTCAATTAGTGGCTATTGATTACGCCAACTAAAATATCTACCACCATAATGACATCAAGGTTACGACCAATTAGTTCCTGGGGATACCGCTGGATAAAGTCCTTCAAGGCGCTCTCCTCAATATGCCAGGCTGACATGCCGTACTTTGACGGCTCGGTGCCGTAGTGGGAATAAGCTATGAGAGCTCCGCTGTCAATGCGGGCCTGAACCCACTTGTGGTCGACTCCTAAAATCTCGCAGACCTCCCTCTTGGTAAACCAGCCATCTCGCTGTCGGCGGCTGATATTCAGCCTTTTAGACCTCAAAACTACCGAGTTTAGGGATCGGTGCATCTTTACCGCGACCGTTCTTGGTCCCCAGCAGCGGAGGAGCCTTTTTAGTTTCGCATCTTCTTTTGGTGTCCAGGGATGCCGATTATCGTGATTCCCCAGCCCCATCATTGAGACTTGACCTTTAACGGCAAACTCAGTTACCCCCAGTCTTTCTGCAATCTCTATAGCTGACTGTCTACTGTGAGAATAGTCCCTTCGGACGATAAGTCTTTCTTCATCAGTCCAGCGGTGTTTTGGTGCCGACCCTCCCTTAATACCAGCTTCAACAAGGGTCGGATCTTTATTCAAATTCCCACCTCCTTTCTGGGCAAAGTTACCCCTCTTCAGATTTTGCCTCGGCTTGCTAGTATTTAACTGGTATGCCGAAAGCCTTTTTAATGGCTTCCTCTATCTCCACCTGTAGTTTTGCTGGCGGGCTTCGCCATCCGATAACCTCACCGCTGAGGTCATCAATGGCTACAGCTCCCCAGACCTCACAGGCATCGTGGACAGTAAACCAGCTCCCGGAGGTAGCAGTCGGTATGTGGGTGACGGTAAAGCGGTGTCCTTCTACCTCTATCTCCTCTTGACGAACTGTAACCTCTGGCATCCTTTTTCACCTCCTTTCCGGTATAGGTAGCCCTTTAGATTTGAGTGTTAGCCACTCATCTCTGGCACCTAACCGAGCTAGGTGCCAGGGTCAATGGCTAATACTCGTCAGGAAAGAGGATAGTGGTGGCGCTCCGGTCGGCCTCGGTAATTATCCAGATAGTCGCTACCCCATGTTGGGGAAAGCGTTCATCTTTATAGGACGAGAGGAGTCGGGTGCTCTGTTTAAGCGCCTGGTTATTAGCCTCTTTATCGTCGTCGCTCACATCGCCCCAGTCGCCCTTGACATGTCGGTTTAGGGACTTTTGGATAAACTGGGCAAAGTCAGGGTTCTGGCTCGCCAAGTCATAAACCCCCCTGGTGGCGACAATCTGACCGGTCTGAAAAGCCGGGTTGATTACGAATAGTGTGTCCATATCACCTCCTTTCTGGGCATAGTTACCCTTTTAAATCTAGGTTTTGCCTTTCTCTTCCCAGATGGCTACCTGCCTGAGGGTAAACTTCAATCCGCAGGTATTGCACTTTGCCAGGTCTGGGGCATCTTCATAGTCAAGGTCAACCCCGTCGCACCTGGGACAGGTGATGATTTCACCTTCTGCGTATTCCTTACGCTTCACCATCTTTTTCACCTCCTTTTTGAGCATAGTTAGCCTTTCAAACTTTCCCGGTTTTACTCTAGCTCTTAAGAGCTAAAT
>CAZQZA010000096.1:0-4752 GCA_964597725.1 uncultured Dehalococcoidales bacterium
GAACAACCCTCGGGGTGGTAAGCACTGGTACCGGCAGTGATTTTGTGCGTTCGGTGGGTATTCCGCGGGATTATGCTAAGGCTTGTTTATCCTTGACTAGCTCGCATAGGTTATTGATTGATGTTGGTGTAGTTGAATATATGAATGCCGGGAAATCCGAGCAGCGCTTTTTCGTCAATGGTGCCGGGGTTGGCTTTGATGCTGAGGTAGTGAAGGCTACAGAGAGCTTTCCCAAATACTTTGGTGGCACTATCCCTTATGTCGGAGGGTTGCTCAGGTCTCTGGTTGGTTTTAAGAACAAAACGGTTGTCCTGAGAGTGGGAGAGCGGGTGGAGACCAAGCGTATATTGAGTATAGTGGTATCTAATGGGTGTTACTTTGGCGGTGGGATGCGGGTGGCACCGCAGGCTGAACTTGGTGATGGTTTACTGGATGTAATGACTGTTGATGATATGGGTAAGTTTGAGTTGCTGAAGGCATTTCCAACGATATATAAGGGGACCCACATTACCCACCCTAAAGTCAGGATGGAAAAGGCGACCCATATTGTTGTTGAATCCTCGGAACATGTCTTGGTTCACGCCGACGGTGAACTACTGGGGGAAACCCCGGCCTCTTTCTGGCTAATGCCAGCAGCTTTAAGTATTGTAGTGTAGATAGCTTGTTTTAAACGACGTAACCTGCTTTAGCCGCTAGATAATCTTATCTCTCCCTTTAGCTGTTGGCTTTATTGGATTGTGGTAGTCTAGTCAGTGAGACACTGCATGGCCAGGTTGGAGTGGGCCAGGGAGGCTCCGGCGGACATGGCTACAGCCACGAATATAGCTTCAGCTATCTCCTCCTCAGTGGCACCGACCTCCTTCGCCTTCTTGGTGTGGTTAGTGATGCAGTAGGGGCAGTGTGTGATGTGTGCCGCGGCCACGGCGATTAGTTCCTTCTCCCGTGCTGACAGCGCCCCGGCGCCGAAGGCTTTACTATTGAACTGAGCAAAGGACTCAAGGACGTCGCCTTTGAGTTCGGTGAGTTTACCTCGATAGTTCGTGACATCTGTACGGTAAAAATACTCAGGCATCCGAGCACCTCCTTGAACTCGTCTAAAAACTCTTCGGACTATAGCGCCCTTTAGCCGAACCTGTCAAAGCCAACTAGATATTTTCTCCTTGGTAGGTACCGTGGTAGCCTTCAGTCTCCTGGGTCAACTTTAAAAAAACAAGTTGCACAATTCTGGCGTTCCTCTGTAAGCGAAACCCTTGAGGATTGTAGACTACCATGAGAGATTGAGAGCGCCCTGAGTAGCCGGCATCCCAGACGGCGGTATTCACGGTAACGCCACAACGGAGCAGGCTCGACCTGGGGGTGGCTAAGGCGATGATATTCTTGGGCAGGTGAACAATCTCATTATAGGTAATAATATAGGCACCAGCCATCAACTCTATAAACCCCAGTCCATCAAATACTAATGGAGCTAAGTCAGACACCAGTCGTTGGCTATCTTCAACGGCTATCTTACCCGATGACTGAAGCAAAGCTACTTCGCGCAGGGTAAGGTCAAACCCATTAGGCTGCACCTGCGCTTCGAGGTTTACATAACCCTCTATCAGGGGTGGTTCGTGCCTTAGTAACCGGTGGATATCCGGCTTGGATAAAACGGCTGCCATTTTTAATAGCTCCCTACCATGTTTTTCCTACTCAAACTTCCTGTGATAAACGACCTTCCTTTGGTATTTTACCATAGAGTTACTACCTATTGACAAAGTGTACTAATGACGTATACTATAATTCTAATCAAACTTCAGGCTTAATAGACGAAAATTAGTAACCCGAATGGGAAAACGCTCTAACTATCAGAAGTAAGGAGGGAATTATGACAGTAAAAATAGTTACCGATAGCAGTGCTGACCTGCCGGCTGAGCTTGTTCAGGAGCTGGGGATTACCGTAGTGCCTTTATATGTGCGTTTTGGGGAAGAGGTCTACCGAGAACAGGTGGACATCAACCTGGATGAGTTTTATCAGAGGTTAGAACATGACCCAATCCACCCGGTCACCATTCAGCCTAGCCCACAGGATTTTGTCACTGCCTACCAGAAACTTTCCCAGGAGGCAGATGGAATTGTTTCCATTCACATCCCCAGTAAATTAAGTGGCACCTGCAACTCCGCCTTACAGGGCAAGGAGATGATAGAGAAAGGTTGCCCTATTGAGGTAATTGACTCACAAGTAATAACGGTGGGTCTAGGATTGATATGTTGGGCTGCCGCCAAAATGGCTAAGGCAGGGCAGGGTTTACAGGAGGTGACGGAAAGGGTAAAACAGATGATTCCCAACATACACTTGCTCTGTCTCCTGGATACCCTCAAATATCTCCAGAAGGGTGGGCGTATTGGCAAGGCGAAGGCACTTTTAGGCTCAGTATTAAATGTGAAACCAATGATAACACTAAAAGAAGGAGAGGTAGTGCCCGCCGGTCAAGTTCGAAGTCGCTCCAAAGGTGTCGAGCGGTTAGTTGGTTTTGTGGAAAGCGCCTCAAATATTGATGACTTGGCCATTGCTTATAACACCACACCTGATGAAGCCCACGCCTTAGCTGAGCGCTTGGGCTCCGTATTCACTAAAGAGGCGATTAAAGTAGTCCGATTGGGCACCACGCTGGGAGTGCACATGGGTCCAGGGGGCTTGGCTGTAGGCTTTAGGGAAAAGACGCTAGCATAAGGCAGAGTCACTCTATATTTACTCTCGATAGGGTTTGTATGCCCTTCCTAAGAAACGAGTTAGTAAAATGGGTATCCTTGGAAAATTATAGGAAAGATCTAAGAACCCATGAAGCTGGCTCGTTAGAATCCTGTTTTTTGTCTACTCTGTTTGGTGTGCTCCACGTGGAGAACTGGCAGTCCCACTCTAATTTCCAGAAATATTGACACCATCATGAGATAGGAGTAACATGGGCAACAGGCCGCAGAACTCTAAATCTAATTAAGAATGGAGGTGCAAATTGACTGGAGGATATGCAGGCAGAATAGGGTTTGTTAACCTATCCACTGGGGAAATTAAAGAGGAAAAACTTGATGAGAAGCTGACCCGCGATTTTATCGGGGGCTACGGGCTGGGTGTTCGTGTTTTGTTTGAACGTCAGAAAGCCGGAGTTGACCCACTAGGGCCAGAGAACATCCTTGGCTTTACTACCGGGCCACTGACCGGCACGCCGGTGCCTACTGGTGGCCGTTACATGGTGGTATGTAAGTCTCCACTTACTGGTGGCTGGGGTGATGCTAATTCGGGTGGTTTTCTTGGCAGCGAATTAAAAGCGGCCGGCTGGGACGCTATTTTCATCTCCGGGATTGCCCCGTCACCTAAATACCTGTTCGTAACCAACAATGGAATCGAGTTGAAGGATGCCTCTCACCTGTGGGGCAAGGACACTGTTGAGACTGAGGATATGTTATGTGGAGAACTAGGTGACTCAAAAATTAGAGTTGCCTGCATTGGCCCTGCTGCTGAGAAACTATCCTTAATCAGCGGTATTGTTAACGATAAAGCCAGGATTGCTGCTCGTTCCGGTGTGGGTGCAGTGATGGGTTCGAAGCGGCTGAAGGCAGTGGCGGTGAGAGGAAAGGTGAAGGTTGCGGTAGCTGACAGTGAGCGTATCAAGCAGTTACGTAGAGATTTTATCAAGCAGATGCCTAGCTCGCCCTTTCTCAAGGGTTTAATGGATTATGGCACATGCGATTTGACTCCTGCCTTGATTGCCGGTGGGGCGACTCCCATAAAGAACTGGCTGCTGGCAGGCAATCAGGCTTTCCCTACTGCGGACAAGATAGCTAATAAAGATAATTTTATCAAATATCAGGTAAAGAAGTATGGTTGTGCCAATTGCCCGATTGCCTGTGGAGGTATCTTTAGCGTTTCAGGTGGCCCTTACCCTGTAGAAGAAGCGCATAAGCCAGAGTATGAGACTCAAGCCGCCTTTGGTGCTATGTGCCTGAATGATGACCTCCTCTCGATAATTAAGTTAAATGACATGTGTAACCAGAGTGGGCTGGATACTATTTCGGCAGGCAGCGTCATCGCCTTTGCCATGGAGTGCTATGAACACGGCATTATCACCAAAGCAGACACTGATGGTATAGAACTAACTTGGGGAAATGCTGAAGCTATGATTGCCATGACGGACAAGATAATTCGCCGAGAAGGTTTTGGTGATGTTCTTGCCGATGGGGTTAAGGTAGCTGCCCAGCGGATAGGTAAGGGGGCTGAGCAATTTGCCATGCATGTTGGCGGTCAGGAGCCAGGGCTGCACAATGCTCTGTTCTGGCCAGGCCGAGGCACCGGATTTGTGGCTGACCCAACTCCAGGACGACATACCACAGCAGGTGGGTTTACAAAAGTTGACGCAAACGCGACTGTCGCTCCGTATCCCGAACTCCAGTTCTCTGGTTTTGAGCGCTACGAATACAAGAGCAAGGGTCCAGCCAGCGCTGTAGCTTCCAGTTACTGGCAGGTGGGGACATGTGCCGGTCTTTGTCTCTTCCCGGTGGTCTTTTCCGGGATTTTCCCTCTCTTGGATTTCTTTAACGCGGTCACCGGACGGAATATCTCTATGAAAGAAGCCCTGCAAACCGGAGCCAGAATCCAGACTTTGCGGCAGTTATTCAATATCAGGGAAGGCGTTGAGCCAGTGAAGAATCGTCTGCCAGACCGCATGGCCGGGATACCACCCAAGAGCGAGGGACCTCTAAAGGGTATCACCGTAGATA
>CAZQZA010000097.1:0-4552 GCA_964597725.1 uncultured Dehalococcoidales bacterium
GTTACACCCGCCAAAATCGTATCTATTTTAGCCCAAAAAATGGTAGCTGTAAAGGGGGAGTGCTTGCTTCGTCAGAAATAGCGACGGACCTCTCAGGTCTCATCTCAGGCTACTCGCTCTGTGCTCAAACCGAAGGCAAGAGTCCAAACACGATAGCTATTGTCACTAACAGTGTGACCTACCTTAACGATTTCCTAGGCACCAACGGGCTGAGCACCAATGTTACCCAGATTGGAGTCAGGGAAGTGAGGGTGTTCATTCTTCACCTGCAGCAGAAAAGATGCTTTAGTAATCATCCGTACAGCAAGACACAGCAAAGGGGTCTTTCCGGCCATACTGTTAACACTTATACGCGGTCGATACGAGCTTTTTGGTCGTGGCTTGTCGAAGAGGAGATAATAGAGGGCAATCCCTTCTCCAGGCTTAAGATACCCAAGCCACCCAAAAAGGTCATAGCCACCTTTTCCCAGTATCAAATCGAGTCGCTACTAAGTATTATGAATAATTCACCCGAAGGCTATCGGGACATGGTTATCATTCTCACCCTGCTCGATACCGGGCTGAGGGTAAATGAACTGATAAACCTAAAGATGGATAATGTCTGGCTTGAGGAAAGTCTAATCAAGGTTCTTGGTAAGGGCAACAAGGAGAGACTGGTGCCTATCGGTAAACAAATTCGTAAACTGCTGTGGCGCTACATTAGTCGGTATCGCCCTGAACCAGTACGGCCAAACCTGGATAATCTATTCTTAAACCGGGACGGGAGGCCGCTAACCAAAAACCGGCTGGATAGTCTAATGAAGCACTATGGTAAACTGGCAGGGCTTACCGGCATCAGATGTTCCCCCCACACTTTCAGACACACTTTCTGTATTCAGTTCCTTCGAAATGGTGCCAATCTCTTTAGCTTACAGCAAATGACCGGCCACTCGTCCCTTGAGGTTCTGCGGGGCTATGTGGCGCTAGCTGAGTCTGACCTTAATATAGCCCATCAAAGGTTCTCACCTGTCGATAACTGGAATTTGAGGAGGCCTTATCTGGGGAAGAAGCGCAGCACAAAGATTAGGGGGAGCCTGGCCAGAGGCAGATTACCGCTCAGACCAATTTAAGGGGATGTTCAGAGGTCGAGATAAATGAAGACCTACCTTGAAATAGAGGAAACAGAGAAACTTGAAAACGCGGCTCAATTCCTGAGGGATAAGTTTCTCATCCGGTTACTGTTTCACCTTGGCTGTCGCATATCCGAGGCGTTGGGTATCACAGTGAGCGATATTGATTTCAACCAAGGTACTGTTACTATCCGCCACTTGAAAACAAGGATAAATCTTACCTGCCCTCACTGCGGCGCCAGGCTGAGCAAGTCTCACAAGTTCTGCCCCGGATGCGGTATGGAGGTAGATAAGGCGGTAGTCAACGAGAAAGAGCATCAGCGCTTTCGGACTCTGCCTGTCGACGAAGAAACGCTGAACATGCTCAAAGAATATATCAAACGGGGTGGCCCCATATCTCAAAAAGGTAAGCAATCTCTCTTCGGTATCAACCGACACCGCGCCTGGCAGATCATAAAGGAGTGTGCCGAGAGAGCCGGGTTGCCCAGACTGGTAAACCCGGAGACGGGCAAGGTACACAGTGTCAGTCCCCACCGGCTGAGAGATGCTTTTGCCGTACATGCAGTAAAACTTGATGACTCTGGTGATGGACTACGGCTTCTCCAGGAGCAACTGGGGCACATGAGTTTTAACACTACGGCCAGATACAGAAAGGTCGCTGGTGACGAATTGAAAGAATGGTATGAGAAGCTATGGAAGAATGAGGTAAGCCCAAGTGGAACTTAGACCGCAGCGAGGTGGTTTTCTACGGCCCTTCGGCTGTGGCTGGTTTATCAGGGAGTTTCTCCTCGGCCACGGCCCCAATGAATCACCTTCTATAGACCCCGAAGTCGGTGCTCCTCAGGCAGACATTTTTTACCATTATAAACAGGCACTTCGCAAAGCCACAGCTTTAGATAGAGCTCCCAGATTTGAAGAAAAAAAGGCTCAACGTGAGAAGCGCGCAATCAATCCCGGTTAGACAAGAGCCAGCTTAAGGTACTATCAGCTGTCTAGATTCCCGCGCTCTATTCCGAAGCCAGTTAAAATCTGTACTAGGGGGGATTGACAAAGGGAGTCCTTTTTGTCTGTTGAAAGGGCTAAGCCCCTTCAAAGAGAGGCGGCGCCTCTCTTACTCTATCCCCTTTATCCCCTTTGGTGTATTGGATGCAATTGCTCTCCCAGAGGAATGATGGTGAGAATCTCAATACTTTGTCCATTATAAAGTACTTTTTCTACAAGGAGCCTTAATAACTCTTGCTTGCCAGCGAAGTCCAGGTTGTTCAACCCTGTGCTAATGTTCTCTGCCAGGTTTCTTATCTGAGCTTCCTGGTTTTCCGTCAGAAACCTTTGTCAATCTGGACATCGTTAAAGGGGGATGGGGTGGGATAGATACAACACAACTAATCGCTAGCCTCGACATTCGTCCAGTCAGGGAGTAATGGAGAAAAGGTAAGCAAACGAAGTAACAAAGGCTTACATTGTGCAGTCGCGGCACAAAAAGGGGGCTCCGAGCTGGTTCTCTTAGCCGGAGCCCCCTTCTTTACAATAACAGACGCACCAGAATCAAAATCTAGGCGTTTTTCCGGGGTGGTCAACGGTTTGGTGGTGGCTACCTTCCCCCCTCTCCTTTGAAGGAGAGGGGAACACCCGGGGTGAGGTTAATAAACAATCCTCTTCCCCTTAGTAAGGGGAAGAGAGGCTTCGCCTCTCTTTGAAGGGGCGGGATTTGAACCCCCGACCCCAAGTTACTACGAGCTACTTCGTGGTAATTCGAGCTAGTATATACTAGAAGGTAGTTTTCGCCCGTTCCCTTATCTTCCGGTAGTCGGGCAGACTAGCCGGGACTTGGAAGGTTTACCCTGTGGCAATGAGGGCAAAAGGCTACCCTTCTCCACAGCTTAAAACTATAGGGGACTGGGGATCACAAGACCCCCAGCCCCTTAATTTTGGGCATAGTACCCCTTCTGAAATTGCTCTTCCCCTCTGATTGAACATTACGCTAAAAGGTACAATCGGAGCATAGCTGTGTAATGCTGAAATCTAGACTAAGCCTGAATTGGAATCAGGTGATAGGCGACGCGTCAAAAATTGAAGCCCCCCGGGTATTAGCTTACCCACAACCTAGCTGCTTAGCTCTTTCGGCCCAGCCAGCCCTTCCTCTGAAGGTTTCCCCTTTTCTTCCAACTCCGTAGGCATACTCACACCAAAACTCTCTGCATATCTTCGGTCTAGTCTCATATATGCTGCAAATGTATTTTCCTAGATCGACCTTCTGAAGAAACGGACGATAATCCAAATCCTCTCCCGTCTCAGGGTCTATCCAAATATCGCCATATCCTCCAGTTCTCTTAGGAGCCCAGACATAACGGAGAATATTACTCCGCTTCTGCTTCTTCCACCGCCTTATGTCTGCTGGCGTTACAGTCAAGGCGAAACCTTGTTCCTTGCAGCACTTCCCACACCTAAAGCACCTCGGTTTCTTCTTGTACGTCTTCCTACCCACTACCCACCCTCACTTTCCTCTATGCACGAGCAATCGACTATCTGGTTTTGTATATCTGATTCAGCTGCCTTTCCTTCAATCTGTACTATACCACACGGCTTGCTCTTTCAGAAGCGCACCAATGTCAACAGAAGTCGAGTAAGTAGTGCTGTGCCAGGTCAGGGGGTTTCTCCAATGATCGCACTTCGTTAAACTGCTCTGAGTTAAGTGTTATAATAGTATATACAGGTTGTAAAACAAGCACAGATTACCGGATGACTATGCAGATTAATAAGTAGGGACTTATTATTATGGCCATGAAAGAAAGGCAGTACTGCTACGGATATAAAGACCAGGTGAGTCTTAATGCTAGTATCGGGCTGGTGACCAGTGTTATTCCCGGCCATGCCAATGACTATGATGGCCATAAGTTGAAAAAGTTGGTGGAAAAGGACTTAAGCAAGGGGATAGAGGTTAGCACAGTAGCTGGTGATAAAGGCTATGATGGAGTTATCTTACCTTTATGACACTTAATCTAAAGAGGCTGGTTAAGCTATTAACTGGAGCTGGCTTTAGAGGTGAAGCTAAGAGATATGCTATGAGTGACTAAATGGGGATAAGTTTTGCCCAAAACCAGGTGGAGGAGAGAGGGGGTAGCTGTAGAGAACTGAAGAAATGATAGAAGCACCCTAAATCGTGGTGAAAAACAGAAATTGAGCCCCCTAAAGGGCTGAAAATAACCAACCTGTGAATCTCCCTCCAACGGATTGTTGCGTTGTGGGCATCCTCCTGTTATAATTTAGAAGACAAGTGGTCCGAGGATGCTGGTTACAGAAATACTTGGGCTGCCAAGATTGACTTTTGCATTATTCATTTCTATAATATGTTACTTGTTTGGCTCATGTTATAACAGCTGGTAGCAACAGCGCCCGAGTAGCGCAATGGTAGCGCAACCGACTTGTAATCGGTAGGTTAGTGG
>CAZQZA010000098.1:0-4529 GCA_964597725.1 uncultured Dehalococcoidales bacterium
TTGGCAGCGTGCTTAACCATGTCCTGCTTCATCAGACTATCATCGGGGAGGAATGCCGGAAACAGATGGAGATGGCAGATGCCTACCCCGATATTATCGTCGGCTGCATCGGTGGTGGCTCAAACTTTGCCGGGCAATTCTTCCCCTGGGTCAGGGATAAAATTAGCGGGGCGAAACCAGACCTGCGCATCATCTGTTGTGAACCAGCAAGCTGTCCTAGCGTGACCAAGGGAATGTATGAGTATGACTTTGGTGATGTGGCTGGGATGACCCCCCTGATTAAAATGTATACCCTGGGGCACGGCTTTATTCCGCCGCCAATCCACGCCGGTGGACTGCGCTATCACGGGATGGCACCTACTATATGCCACCTCCATAAACTAGGCTTGGTTGAAGCCGTAGCCGTGCATCAGACCGCCGTCTTTGAGGCTGGGGTAAAGTTTGCTCGCATTGAGGGCATTGTCAGTGGTCCTGAGCCATGCCACAATGTCAAGGTAGCTATGGATGAAGCCATCAAGTGCAAGGAATCTGGAGAAGCCAAAACCATCCTGATAGCTCATAGTGGGCATGGGCACTTTGACCTGGCTGCCTATGATGCCTTCCTAGCGGGTAAACTCGTGGATTATGCTTATCCTGAGGAAGAAGTAAGGAAGGCACAGCTCGAACTACCCAAGGTGCCAACGGCGTAAACAGCGAGATAGGGGGCTGGGTCATCCCTGGCCCCTTATTTTTGCCTAAATTGTGCCCATGTGATACAATATAAATCAACCATGAACTGGGCAAGTATAAAACATTTAGTAGCTTGCTTTGTCTTAATTCTAGCCCTTCTCGTAGGGGCAGGGTGTGAGTTGCTGCCCAATGTAGACATCTCCCCCACACCAAGCCCTCCACCCACCCCTACCTCTACACCTTCCCCCATTAACCCTGACTGGACACTACCACCCGCAGAGAACAGTGCTCCGCTACTACCCAGTATTGCCGATGTAGTGGCTAGGGTTAAGCCCTCAGTGGTAGCTATCAACACCGAAGTAGCAACCTATGACATTCTCAACCGACCATATACCCAAGAGGGAGCTGGCTCAGGATGGATTATAGATGAAAATGGACTTATCGTGACCAATAACCACGTTGTGGAAGGAGCTGAGAGTGTTACCGTAACCCTGAGCGACGGTAAAACTTTTCCCGCAGAAACCATACGAACTGACCCACTTAGCGACTTGGCGGTAGTCGAGATTAATGCTCGGAACCTACCGGCAGCTAGTATAGGCGACTCTTCCCAATTGAGGGTCGGTGATTGGTTAGTGGCTATTGGTAATCCACTGGGGCTAGGGATAAGTGCTAAAGAGGGCATAGTCAGTCGTTTAGAGGTTTCCATACCAGTATCAGGGCAAATACTAGGCGACCTCATTGAGACCAGTGCCGCTATTAACCCGGGTAACAGTGGTGGCCCACTGGTGAATATGAAAGGAGAGGTAATCGGCATCACCAGTATCAAGATTGCTACGGTTGAAGTCGAGGGTATAGGCTATGCTATAAGTACCGAAACAGCGATGCCCATTATAGAGGAATTAATCCGAACAGGATATATAATTCGCCCCTGGTTGGGAGTAGTGCTGCGCAGTGTTGACGAATATGTAGTACTTCGATACGAATTGGCAGTAGATAAAGGGGCTTTTATCACCGAAGTAGCCCCTGGTAGCCCAGCCGATGAAGCCGGCCTTGAGGCTGAGGATGTTATTGTTGCTCTGGATGACCAAGAGGTACCCACCGCCCAAGAACTAGTAGAAGCTATCCACTCCAGTCAAATTGGACAGAAAGTAGAGATAACCTTCTGGCGAGGCGATACTAAGAATACTACTTATGTCACACTTGGCGAAAGGCCACCACCCTAAGTCAGCCTAATCTCTTCACCCCCAGTAATATCTCATGGTCGCCTAGTTTATGATTTTCAGTATAGACACCCGGTTCAGGAGTCTCTTCAATAAGCTGTCGGGATAGCGTCTCCTGTTTAATATAGTCGCCAAAATCCGTCATTACCTGCCTAATATAATCATCTCCCTGATAGCAGGTAGTAATGTAGTCGGCAATATCAAAGCCAGCCGAGCGGCGCATTATCTGCAGCCGATGCACTATCTCCCGTGCCAGCCCCTCAGCCTGAAGCTCCGGTGAAATCTCAGTGGGGACAGCCACAGCATTACCACCCTCTGAGCTAACCACATAACCATGCCCATCAAGTTTCGCCACTTCTAACATGCCATCAAATTTTAAGTCTTTTATATTAAGTTCTTCCAAAATTTGAGGCTTTAGCCGTTCTAAACTTTCCTGTTCTTTACTATCAGCTACACTAACCTCAACCTTAGCTAAAGGCTGACGCACTTTAATTCCTGCCTTACTACGGGCTGCCCGACCCAGACTTGATACTTTCATTACCAACTTGGTATCAGCAGATAGTCGCTCATCAATTTTAGTCATGTCAGCCACCGGAAAATCAGCTAGATGCACACTATCTGGAGCCTCAGGAAACACTGAGCAGACCAAGTTCTGATAAATCTCCTCAGCTAGGAATGGAGTAAGTGGTGCCAGTAGCTTCGACAGCGTAACCAGACACTCATAAAGGGTAGTATATGCCGATAACTTGTCAGCGTCATTCTCGCTCTTCCAAAACCGCCTCCGACTGCGGCGTACATACCAGTTGGACAAATCATCAACAAAGCCCTCTATCTTCCGCCCTGCCTCCGTCGGGTTATAACTATCCAGTGCGGAATCCACATCGGTAATAAGCTGATTAAGCTCGGAGATAATCCACTTATCAAGCTCCGACTGATACACTAATGCTTCTCCCGAGCCAGGGGTGAAGTGGTCTATATTAGCATAAGTGACAAAAAAGGAATAAACGTTCCATAGCGTTAGTAAAAAGCGGCGTGCTGCCTCAGCCACTAGTTTCTCCGAGAAGCGGCGCACATTACCTGGTGGCGAGCCAGTAAAAAAGTACCACCGGAGCGCATCAGCCCCATATTTATCAATCACTGCCGACGGCTCGACTACATTCCCCCTGGCCTTACTCATCTTCTCCCCTTTGGCATCAAGGATATGTCCCAGACAGATAACATTTTGAAAACAGGGACGATTAAACAAAAGAGTAGAAATGGCATGCAAGCTGTAGAACCAGCCGCGGGTCTGGTCAACGGCTTCGCAGATATAATCGGCAGGAAAGCGCCCGTCTTCAAGCATGGTATCATTCTCAAATGGATAGTGGTACTGTGCTACCGGCATCGCTCCCGAATCAAACCAGCAGTCAATCACCTCGGGAACCCGCTTCATCCTTCCCTGACATTGAGGACAATTATAGGTTATTTCGTCAACGAAGGGACGGTGCAAATCGAGAGACTCCTTAAACCCAGTGACATCAGGTTTACCCTTGAGTTCTTCCACACTGCCAATACAATCATAATTACCACAAGATTCACAGCACCACACTGGAAGTGGCGTGCCCCAGTAGCGTTCCCGGGAAAATGCCCAGTCAACGTTATTCTGAAGCCAGTCACCAAAGCGCCCATACTTGATATGTTCTGGATACCAGTTTATCTGGCTATTACCACCAATAAGGCTTTCTTTAACCGCTGTTGTTCTGATATACCAGGTCTGCTTGGCATAATAGAGAAGTGGCATCTCACAGCGCCAGCAGAAGGGATAGGTATGACGAATCGTCTCACTGCGGAAGAGAAGCCCTCTTGCTTTCAGGTCATCCAAGATAAGCGGGTCAGCATCTTTAACAAACAGCCCTGAAAAGGGGTAGTTTCCGATAACATTCCCTTGCAAATCCACAGTGTGGACAAAGTCCAGTCTATTAGCAATTCCCAAATCATAGTCAACCTCGCCGTAAGCTGGAGCTACGTGCACAATTCCTGTTCCTTCCTCCAATGATACAAAAAAGGCGTCAGTCAGCCGATAGGTCAGCTTTTCATCTGGCTCTTGTAGCTGTAATGTCAGATGTGCTCCTTCTCCAACCGAGGTCTGGAATCGCCTCCGTTCTATACCAAACTTATAAGGATTATATAGTGGTTCATACTCAATCCCATTATTTAATCCAACGCCCACTAAATCGCTCCCCATTAACCTCTCTACTACCCTATAGCCTTCTAATCCAACCCGCTCGCACAAAGCATCAGCCAAAATGAGATAATCCTCATCCCTTTCCATCACTGCATATTCGGCATTAGCATCCACTGCCAGCGCAGTGTTCCCCGGCAATGTCCAGGGAGTAGTCGTCCATGCCAGAAAATAGGCAGGCTTTTCCAAAAAGAGTTTAGACAATCGCTCACGCACCTCAGAGCCGGCTAGTGACCCTTTAACAACCTTAAACTTTATGTAAACCGAGGGGTCTTCAACATCATCCTGATAGCCCAACGCTACCTCATGGGAGCTGAGAGAGGTGCCGCAGCGGGGACAATGAGGCGTAACTTTATAACCCTGGTACACCAGTCCCCTATCCCACATCTGCTTTATCGCCCACCAGACGGTCTCAATGT
>CAZQZA010000099.1:0-4517 GCA_964597725.1 uncultured Dehalococcoidales bacterium
CCTTATGCTCCTTCACCTTCTGGGTGCGTTTAGTAAACAGGAGATAATACTCCCCCTGCTTACAGTAGATAGGCAGTAGCACCGCCGCTGATATTCGGCTGGCATCAACAATCTGGTGTTTCTGCCTCTGGAACAGGAGCTGCCTCAGCCTCTGTTTCATAGCCTCATAATAACACTCACGCTACAGCCAATACAAATTGTTTGCTCAATGAAGACGCCTAAGAGAGGCCAAGTAAGCGAGATTACATTCTTGCCTGGTAAGCTGAAATTATGGTAGAATTCTATAATTGAATTCACGCTTGCCAATCTTTATGAGAAGTATGTTTCCCCAAAACCCCAAATCTTTGGAGGTTAAGAAGGTGAGATTAAAAAATGATACCAAGAATAGGGTCGTGGTTACCGGCATGGGTATCCTCTGCCCGCTTGGTCTGGATGTTACCACTACCTGGGAAGGACTCATCGCTGGTAAGTCTGGGATTGACTACATCACCCTATTTGACCGCGAGCTCTGTAAGACCAAGTTTGCCGGCGAAGTAAAAGGATTTGAGCCTACCAATTATGTCAGCCGTAAAGAAGCTCGCCATATGGACCGCTTTGCTCAGCTGTCAGTAGCTGCCAGCATTCAGGCAGTGGAACAATCGGGAATCCAAATCAGCTCCGCCAACCAGGACAACATCGCTGTCATAATCGGCAGCGGGATTGGTGGCCTAACTACCCTGTTTGAACAAGCCAAAATACTATTAGAAAAAGGACCGGATAGAGTGAGCCCATTCCTGGCACCAATGATGATATCTGACATGGCTGCTGCCCAGGTATCCATTGTGCTGGGGATAAAAGGACTAAATCTCTGCACTACATCAGCCTGCTCCAGTGGCTCAGATGCTATTGGAGTTGCTTATGAACTCATCAAGCAAGGCGGTGCCCAGATAGTGATAGCCGGTGGCAGTGAAGCCATAATAAACCAGTTGGGTATTACCGCTTTTAATGCCCTCAATGCTATCTCAACTAGAAACGACGCGCCACAACTAGCCTCCCGCCCCTTTGATGCTAAACGTGATGGCTTCATCATTAGTGAAGGAGCCGGCATCCTTGTCTTAGAAGACCTTGCCCATGCTCAAGAGCGAGGGGCCGACATTCGGGCTGAGATTATGTCCTATGGAGCTAGTGCTGATGCCTTCCATATTACCCAGCCACTTGAGGATGGGGAGGGCGCAGCCAGAGCAATGCAGACGGCTCTTAACAAAGCAGAGTTGACACCTACTGAGATTGATTATATCAACGCTCATGGCACCTCCACCCCGCTAAACGATAAAATGGAGACCAAGGCGATAAAGACCGTATTTGGCGAGAGCGCTTATCGCATTCCAATAAGCTCCACCAAGTCAATGATAGGGCATCTCATCGGCGCTGCCGGTGCGGTTGAGGCAGCAATATGTATTATGGTCATTCAGAGCGGAGCAATACCGCCGACGATAAACCTTACCCACCCTGACCCCGATTGCGATTTAGATTATGTGCCCAATATAACCCGCCAAGCCAAGGTTACCACTGCTCTGTCTAGTTCCTTCGGCTTTGGTGGCCACAACTCGGTTCTAATCTTCCGGCGATATTCTGAGGCATAGATTTGAGGCATTGTCGTTGGAATGTTCTACCGCCAGCCCCAGGCCAATATTTGGCTAATACGCCAGGTTTTTCCCCACTCATAGTTCAACTACTGTACAACCGGGGTCTCACCGAGCCATCCCAAGTAAACTCTTTCCTCACTGCTGATAAACGCCTGTCAGGTGACCCGTGGCTACTGCCAGACATGCACCAAGCGGTAGCCAGAGTTTACCGTGCCTTACTCTCTGGAGAAAACGTTGCCATCTATGGAGACTTTGATGCCGACGGCATTACCGGTACTGCCCTACTAGTCCAAGGGCTGACAGCCCTTGGCGGAAAGGCTACTCCCTATATACCACACCGCCTAAACGAAGGCCACGGACTTAGGACTGCCGCTTTAGAAGACCTTTACCAACAAGGCATTAGCCTAGTTATTACCGTTGATTGCGGAGTTACTGGCCTCACCGAAGCCAAGCGAGCCAAAAGGATGGGACTCGATATAGTTATTACTGACCACCATACCCCTCTGGAGGAAGTCCCACCGGCGGTGGCGGTTGTTGACCCCAAGTTGCTCCATTCTAACTACCCCTTCTCTGAGCTGGCCGGGGTGGGAGTAGCTCTCAAGCTCCTTGAGGCTCTATTTCAAGGGATTGGTCAAGAGCAGCAACTGGATAAACTGATTGACCTGGTCGCTTTAGGGACAGTAGCTGATATGGTGCCTCTACTGGGGGAAAATAGATACCTGGTTAAGCAGGGGTTGAAGCTAATAAATACTAGCCCCCGCCTGGGTGTCAGGGAAATGATAACTCAGTCAGGACTCAATCTCGGCAGTATTGACACGGAAAGTATTTCATGGATTCTAGCCCCGCGGCTAAATGCTGCTGGCAGGTTAGCTCATGCCATGACCAGCTATAAATTGCTGATGACAAGCTCGCCACCGGAGGCGCACCTGTTGACTGTTTGGCTAGAAAAAAATAACACGGAGCGGCAAAACCTAACCACCAAGGTCCTAGCTAGAGCCAGAGAGCAGATATTAGCTAAGGGAATCTCGCCACTGCTGATAGCCAGCGATAAGGACTATCCAGCCGGCATCGCTGGACTGGTCGCTGGTAGGCTGTCAGAGGAGTTCTATCGTCCGGCTATTGTTATACACATTGGGGAGCAAATAAGTAACGGTAGTTGTCGCAGTATCCCTGAGTTTAATATTATCCACGCCCTAAACCAGTGCAGTCGCCTCTTCTCGCGGTTTGGTGGTCACGCACGGGCAGCCGGTTTTACCCTGCCCACCAAGAATTTGCCCCACCTTGAGCAAAGCCTCCAGGAGCTAGCTACTACACAGCTATCTGAAGTTGACCTCCGTCCGCAACTGGTTATTGATGCTGAGGTTACCCTGCCTGACCTCAGCGGTGACACCTTCCCGGCAATTCAACAGCTAGCTCCTTTTGGTTACGGTAATCCAGCACCCACCTTCCTCAGTCGCCGGCTGGAGGTCGTTGATTGCCACCCTATGGGTAATGGGGAACACCTGAGGTTGAAACTACAGCAGGGAGGCATGGTCTGGGATGGGGTGGGTTTTAGACTGGGTAACTATCTAGTTGAATTATCCTCGCCCCTTGACATCGTCTATAACCTAGAAGTAGACCGCTGGGGTGGTGATGAGAGGCTCAGACTCAATATCCTGGACTTTGCGCCAGCCAGGTAGATATTATCCCACCTGAAACCCCACCAATAACACCTTACGCAGGGCGACTATAGCGCTATGCTGAAGTGCCTTTACTGCTCCCTCACTTTTACCCATAATCCCGGCTATCTGAGCGATTGGCAATTCACTGGTAAAACGGAGAGAAATTACCTCACGCTGCGCCTCAGTCAGCCGCTTGGTAGCTGATATTAGCTGCTCAATATTCAGTTTCTGTTCTATTAACAGTTGTGGGTCATTACTAGAGCTTATCGTTGACTCGTCTATGGGAACAGTAGCCTGCTTCGTCTTCTTCCGTAGATGATCAACCATCTGGTTATGGGCAATACGAAATAGCCAGGCTGAGAAGGGCGTACCCTTCCACCGGAATGAGGAAATGGACCGGAGAGCCTTGAGGAAGACCTGCTGGGTTATATCCTCTGCCTCGGCTCTATCTCCTATCCTGAGAGCTACATAGCGATAAATCTTATCAAAGTGCTCCTCATATAGCTGGGCGAAAGCCTGCTGGTCCTGCTGCTGCGCCCGGCGAACCAGGCTCTCCTCCTCTGGCAACTGATAGCCTCCCGCTAGCCAAACTGTTTGGACATCTTATTCCCAAGGTTTAAGCTGACAACATGGCATTGTCCCGTGAATAGTATAGCGGAGACAGGCGCAAAAAGATAGGTATGAGATCAGTTATCAACCTCACCCCCTTTATCCCCCTCTCCTTTGAAGGAGAGGGGGAAGTGTGGATTTTGAAGGGGCTTCGCCCCTTCAAGCTACCCCTAGTAAACGACCTCAGGCTGAGTCTTTGACAAACCCTTGTTAAAAACAGTAGAATTAACTCATAATTTGACCCAAATTATTGACCACACTATCTTTTTACGCCTTCATAGAAGAAAAATGTCAGAGACCAAGCAGACTAAAGAAATGGTTGAGAGAAAAAGAGAGTTTAAGACTACCGTTGATGGCACCGTGGTTGAGAGGGTTTACACCCCGGATGATTTAGCCGGGCTCAACCAAGAAGATATTGGCCTGCCTGGGGAGTATCCGTTTACCCGGCATATAATGCCCACTGGTTACCGGGGCCGGCTGTGGACCATGCGGCAGTACGCTGGATTCGGCACCGTGGACGAGACCAATGAACGATACAAATATTTATATAAGCAAGGACAAACCGGATTTAGTGTTGCCTTTCAACTGCCCAGCCAAGAGGGGTATGATTCCGACCACCCTC
>CAZQZA010000100.1:0-4469 GCA_964597725.1 uncultured Dehalococcoidales bacterium
CCGGAACCGGAACCGGAACCTGCTGGCGGAGGTGGCGGAGGTGGCGGAGGTGCGGCAGCATTGCCAACACTGCCAGCGGGCACCACTGATGTCAGGGGAATGATTGGCACTGGATGTCGCTTTGATACGTTTGCCACCGCGGTTTCCGACGATGAACTGTGCACCCTTACTATTCCCGCGAACACGGTAGGCCTGACTAAGGAGCTGGAGTGTCTCACCGAGATAACCATGCTGACCATGGATGAGCCACCGCCTCCCCCCGAGGCTGCCTATGTCATCGGGCTTATCTACGACTTTCAGCCCAGTGGCGCTACCTTTGACCCGCCAATAACCTTAACCTTTAGCTATGACCCGGCTGATATTCCTGACGGCATTGCTGAGGAGGATCTGGTTATAGCCTATTATGACGAGGTCGCTGGTGAGTGGGTTGAACTTGAGGGCTGCGTGGTTGATACCGAAAACAACACCATCACTGCCACGGTTAGCCACTTCACCGCCTTTGCCACCGTTGGTGCTGCGCCACCACTTCTGCCGGCACCAGCCGCTTTCTCGGTAACAGGCCTTTCTATCCAGCCAGTAGGGGTTGAGCCCAATGAGCCAGTAACTATCACTGTATCGGTAGCTAACACTGGCGGTACGGAAGATAGCTACAGCGTAGTTCTGAAGATAAATGGGGTGAAGGAAGCAGAGAAGAGCGTAACCGTTGCTGCTGGAAGTAGTGAGGATGTTAGTTTTAGCGTAACCAGAGAGGAAGTTGACAGCTATAGCGTAACTGTGGATGGGTTAAGTGATAGCTTTGTCGTAGTAGCAGCACCACTGCCTCTACCAGTACCAGCGCCAGCACCACCGCCAGCCAAACCCATCAACTGGCCTCTCATTGGTGGAATTATAGGCGGGGTGATAGTGGTCGGACTGGGTATCTTCTTCTTGGTGAGACGCAGAGCATACTAAATGAGAACAAAATCAAGAAACGAAAGCGATGGAAGCCAGAATGACTGCTAGGAATGACTTAGGCAAGATACTCAAGCAACGAAGGTTGATGATACCGCTGATACTATCGGAACTGGCCGTTGCTTCAGGTGTTTCCCCATCACACCTGGGTCGCATAGAGAGAGGGGAACGTTTCCCCTCTCCTCTCCCCGAAAGTGAGAGTCAGGGAGAGTATAATGTTGGGCGATTGAACCCTTATGTGGCCGCGGTGTTATCACGGGAGCCGGTGGAGATACAACGCGCCGTCGTTGCAACCCTCAGCATTTTGACGAGCATCGCAAGGGGGTATCGGGTGACTAATGGATAAAATCAAAGTGCTGATAATTGACAGGCAGACCTATTTCAGGGCTGGAATGTGCCAGGCTCTATCCGGGCAAGATGACCTTGAATTATCAGACTGTGACCCCACTAATGACACAATTGGACTAATTGAAACCACCTCCCCCGATGTAGTCCTGCTTGATATTGACCCGCCTTCCTTCAGCGGGTTTGACCTGGGGCGAAAGATTACTCGCCACTGCCCCAACACCAGGTTAATAATGCTAACCCCGGGCGAGTCCAATGATGACGAACTTCTTGAGGTTATCAAAGTCGGAGCCGTAGCCTATCTGAGTAAGAACACCACAGCCCAAGACCTAACTCAGGTCGTAGTGAAAGTCATGAATGGTGAATATCCTATAAGGGACAGCGTTGTAGTTAGCCCCAGAGCTGCTGAGAATATGTTAAGGCAGTTTCAAAGCATGGTACTAATGGGGAAGGGTATGGAATCCTTAACTAGCCCCCTCACCTTCAGGGAGACGCAGGTCCTGAGCTATATTGCTGAGGGCAACTCCAATAAATTTATTGCCCAGATTCTTCAAATCAGTGAACAGACAATTAAAAATCATGTTAGCTCCATCCTGCGTAAGTTAAATGCCAATGATAGAGCCCAGGCTGCGGTTATAGCTATACGCAACCACCTCCTTCCCGAAGAGGTTGAACCGAAATCGTGAAGCTCTAGCAATACTGGCACTACCACTTTGTTATAGCCCGATATTCCTAGTACTAATTACTATGCCTTTTAGCCCTATTGGGTGATTTGCCTATAGCCAGAGTGGGTAGATAATTAAACTATGAGAGCTTGTATAAGAAGCCTCTTAGTACCCACTCTAGCTTCTCTCGTTATAACCGGCATTGGTTTTTTAGGCCATGCCAGCTACAACAATGGCTATGAGTACGGTAGTCTTGGGTGTGAGTCTGGTTACATTCAGGATAAGGTCTGTAACTGTGGATACAATTACCAAGACACTGCCGTTCTTAGTGAGCATGTAGGCTCAAGCAGCCAAGCTATCGAACTTAAAAACCCAACCTTCCAAGAAGTCAAGGATTTCATTCTCGGAGACTCCACCAGTCGCAATGAGTTTGTCCTTAATCAATATGAGTGCCGCCACTTCGCCACTGAGGTGAATAATAATGCCGAGGCCAAGGGTCTGAGGTGTGCCTTTGTCCTGCTCTGCTTTGACCGGGGACAGCACGCTGTCGTCGCCTTTGACACCACGGATAGGGGGCTCTAGTTTATATCGAGCCCCAAACTGATGCTGCCATCCACCCTGAAGTCGGTGGTAAGTATCAGGGAAAGGAGATAAAAGAAATCCTCATCGCCTGGTGAAGCCGGCACGCCCTCAACCTGCGTACCGGTCAACAACATAAAGATATACGTGCTAAGAGAGTACCTTAATGAAAAACTCGGAATCTCTGTCAAGACCCGAATGCAATACATTGACTGAAGGGCTTGATAAAAAATTGAAAAACTGTGACAAATTATGAGTACTGTGCGTCTTAAAATTAGGGAGGAAGACAAGGCTCAGGAGACCAGCGAAGCAGTCACCTACACTGAGGCTGAGATTGCAAAGTTAGTTAAAAGAGCCGCTGGCGGTGATTTCGGGGCCTTCGGGGAACTCTACATCATCTACCTTAACCGCATTTACCGATATGTTTTCTATCAGGTTAGGGATAAGATGACAGCCGAGGACCTTACAGAGGAGATATTCTTGAAAGCTTGGAAGGCAATAAAGAAATACAAAGGAAAGGGACGGTCTTTTTCCGCTTGGCTATATCGAATAGCTCATAATTACGTCATTGATTATTACCGTACCAAGCGAGCGGATGTCATGTCGGAAACGCAAATCCCAGTTGAATCTAGTCATCCTGAACAAGAGGTAGAAGAAAAGCTAAGGCAACGAGAATTGCTGGAGGCAATATCTCACTTAGCTCCTCAGCAAAGGCAGGTCATTATCCTGAAATTCATCAAGGGTCTAGAAAACCGTGAAATTGAACAGATTACGGGCAAAAGTCAGGGAGCTATAAGAATGGTGCAAATGCGAGCCCTGGCTACTCTTCGAGAGAGGCTAAGTGAAGAGAGGAAGAAATGGGAACTAAGCTACCAGTGGCTTTAGATGCGTGCTTAGGGCGGATAAGTAACAGCAGGACAATTGAGACTTGTCTGGTTGAATATCCCACTATGCGTCAACAATTAGAACAAATGCTCTATACTGCATTGTCTATTTCTGCTATCCCTAAGGTCTCGCCCTCTGATGAGTTCAGAAAAACAGCAAAGATTCGCTTAATATCACGACTCCACCAAGAGTCTATCCTAGCCGAAACTGCAAAATCAGGCCAAAGATGGCATGGTATTGCGGGAATGAGAAAGGTCGCTGTTACAATTACAGTGGTTTTGTTACTTGCACTAGGAGCTAGCTTCATTCCATTCGGGACCCCCAATTCTACATCTACGCCTTCCGTCCTAGCTACTGACGGTACCCTGAGCATACTCTCAGGTAGCGTGGAGACTCAAAAGCCAGATTCGGCCATCTGGGAGCAGGCTCAAGATAGCATGACACTACAGGCAGGCACCCGACTAAGGACTGCGCCAGACTCACAGGCGATACTTACTTTCTTCGAAGGTAGTACTCTCACACTTGAGGCTAATGCCAATGTGGAAATCCAGCAAGTTGCATACACTGAGGAACAACAAACTATCATTATCTTAAAGCAATGGGGAGGTAGGACGTGGAGCAATGTGGTACACATGTCAGAACCAGGCTCGCAATACGAGGTTCAAACACCATCGGCTTACGCCTCGGTGCGAGGTACGTTGTTCATGACCGAAGTTGACGAAGAAGGGGCGACAACAGTCCAGACAGTTGAAGGGTTAGTTGCTGTCGGTGCGCAAACTGCGGTGGGGAATTCATTCGACACGCCGAATGAGGAAGTGAATGTACCAGCCGGTTATGAAACCTATGTAGGGTATGCAGCAGCTCCATCTGAACCTACACCAGCGGAACCACCGGCGCAAATACAAAGCGGCTCACCAGTGCAAGACCACGGCAATAATAAGGGGCATGACCCTGACGATAATAACGGCAAAGGCCCCGATGGTAAAGGAACACTAAGGCAAATTGAAGAAGGGCCTTCGGGACAAAGCGAGAAAGATAAAGGCC
>CAZQZA010000101.1:0-4452 GCA_964597725.1 uncultured Dehalococcoidales bacterium
GAGCGTTACTTACTGCAAGAAAGCTTGAATCCTTACCTCATTGCACGATTTAGCGGAATGTGACACCCCCAGCAGCCAAATCCCCTCTCAATAGTTGCCCCACATTAGAAACCTTTTTTGCTAACATTTTGCTAACGAACTGTGCGGGACTGGGTGTCACCAGACGGCATGACAAACCCTGATTATACCCTACGCCAGATACAAAATGGGGCCATGCGATACCTAAAAACACTGGATGGCATGGCCCGTGTCGGTTCCGAAGACCGATGCTCTGTCCGCTGAGCTATAGGCGCATGTATGTAATTTATGCACGAAAACGCCGGGATGTCAACTGCCAAAGGGGAGGTCGTTTAGTAACTCTTCAAAAAACTGTTTACATCCAAGCTAGCCATCTAGTCTCAAAGCTATTATGCTAGGCAAAAGCCTGGAGGCTGAGGGATGGTAAAGGTAAGGTGTAAGCAAACAAATGTAGACTCTTTCCTTGGTAGCTTCCTTTATGACCAGAAGCTATCAAGAAGGAACCATTTTCTAAGGAAGCTAAGTGAGGTCGTGAATTGGGACAGGTTTACAGGGAAGCTTTTTGCTATTAGCAGGGTAAAGGGAAAACAGGTCAAGCCTACTATAATCCCAGCATGGTGTTAAAGATGCTCCTTCTTACTTAGTTGTGGAATGTCTTGGGGAGGATGACAGAGGTATTGGCTAGCAATAGCTTGTCCATCACCCTCTTTCTGGAGCTTGGTGCTGATGAGAAGGCTCTTGGTCATTCCACCTTAATCTTGTGTAAGAATAGGCTAGTTAAAAATACTGGGCTAAAGGCTACTGATGAACTGTTTGATGAGATAATCCCGGTAGCTCAGGAGAAATCGGTCAAGTTTGGCATGGTTCAGGTAGTGGTGCTACTGCACGGTGCGGGGTTCGATTGCTCCACCTCCACAGTGGGCAGGATACTCCATCGGCTAAAGGAACGTGGTGTCTTGAGAGAACCGGTGCCATACCATATATCAGCCGGAAGAAGACAAAGGCAACGTCCTTATGCTGTAAGGAAAGGACACAAAGAACCCATACTGAGGAATTCTACGAGGTAACAGACAGTTCCTTTGACCTTCCTGAACTAAGAGACGAACTGTTAGAATGGGAGAGCACATATAATACAATAAGGCCGCATCAAGCATTGGGCTATATGACACCGCTTAAATTCTTGGAGCAGTGGAAGGAAGCTCAACGAAAGGAGGTCATGTATCACTAATCATATGGACGAGTACACGATATTGACAATTACACAAACAGGTCTTACAATTAAGTTAAGCATAAAATTGCCTTAAAAACTGCATATTGGATTAGGAGTGTGATACTGAAAAGGAGCGCTGGTAACCGTTAAACGTTAAGGCGGTTGTTGGTGCCCTTTTTACTTTTAATTGAACAGCAGAAAAGGTGGTTAACACTGGCAGGATGACGGGAAGACCAACGTGTAAAGGAGGTAAATCATGATTCGTGTCACTGTTCTATACGTCAATAAGCCAGAAGGGAAGTTCGACCATGCCTATTATGCCAACCAGCACATGAAGATGGTAAACGAAAAACTGAGACCAATGGGGTTGGTCAAAAGCGAAATAGACAAGGGTATTGGTGGGGTGGTTGCTGGCTCACCACCGCCCTATGTGGCTCTGGGGCACCTTGTATTCAATTCGGTAGAGGATTTCCAGAAGGCCTTCGCAGCACATGGTGAAGAGATTATGGGTGACATACCTAATTACACCGACATCGAGCCACAGATCCAGATAAGCGAGAGCGTAACGTAGAAACATGCTAAGCTAAGTGGGCATAAATCATCGGCGTATTCCCTTTGGAAGTGCTCAACCCATAGGACGGATTGAGCACTTCCATAAGACCTTGAGAGAGGAAGAGATAAGCCTTTACCGCTATTTCAATCACTGAGGAGGTGAGGTAACACATCAGGGCAGCTATCGAGGGGTACAGCACCCAGAGGTACCACTGGGGAATTGGTGATATTAAACCCATCGGTCGGCATGAAGGTCGAGAGCAAGAAATCAGAGCTAGAAGGGAGGAACTTTTCAGCAGCTTTAAGAGAAATGGCAAGAAAACTAAAGTCTTAACCGCAGTGTAAAGTAATTCTTATCCTAAATTGTCTCAAAGGTATTCACAAGGTACAGGCTCTCACCGGTAATGAACATGTGAAGAGAGCGCACTTTGGCGTGGAAATCTAAAATAGGAGGGGGAAAAATGAGTGTAGATCGGGAGTTGTCTGAGTTCATAGCGAGAACAAGGTTTCACAATATCCCTGAAGATGTGATCGAGTTTACCAAGAGGATAATGATGAAGACCGTTGCGGGTATGCTTTATGGCTCTACGGTTCCATCATGCAAGAAGTTTATAAAGTTTTCCAAAACGGGCAAGGATGAGGCAGGAGTAGTGGGGTGTGGGTTTAGGACATCTACGGAGGCAGCGGCTTTTGTAAATGGGGTCTTCGCTCATGGTGCTGAGCTTGAAGACGATTGCTTCCCGACCGGTGAGTTTCCTGGAGCTGGAGCAACTGCTGATATCACCGTATTTCCAGTAATTTTTTCATTGGCTGACGCACTCAAGCTTTCAGGCGAGGAAGTTTTAGAGGCATCCGTTTTGGCATGTGAGGTTATGAACAGGGTTGGGCATCATGGCGTAGGTGCTGATAATAAGATCATTGAGCCTTTGGGGTTTACCTCTTTACCATTTTATGGAGTGATAGGTTCGGCAGTTGTAGCATCCAAAGCTCTCAGTCTTAATCCAGAACAGATAAGAAATGCTCTAGGCTTGGCTATTGGAACCTCGTCGGGATTTATAGTAAACTTTGGAACCGATGCTCACTACTATGAGTCTGCCATGGCCTGTTACAATGGTGTGATGGCTGCATATTTGGCGAAAGAGGGTTGCACTGGAAATCCAGACATTGAAAAATGGCTTAGCAGTTTGGTAGGGGCAGAAAAAGGCGAGGTATCAAAAATTTCCTCCGGTTTAGCTGAGAGGTGGTATACAAAACACTTTTGGATTAAGAAGTATCCTGTTTGCTTCTTGATGCATAGGCATCTTGATATCATCAGGAGACTAATAAGAGAGGAGAACCTAAAGCATGAGCAAGTAGAGTGGATTGAAACAGAAGTGGGGCCTGTAGATGCAACAGTTGACAGACCGGAGCCTAAGAATCTGGAGGACGCGAAGTTTAGCATCCAACACGTTATATCATGCCTAATGTTAGACAAGGAAGTCGGCGTGGACACTATAAGTTGGAGGAAAATTGAGGGGGAGGAGTACAAGGAGTTCAGAAAAAAGGTGAGTGTAAAAGTTCACCCCGAATGGGCGAAAACTTTCATGTCAGGTGTTGGAAGAGTCCGAATAGGTTTAAGGGACGGTCGGGAAATAACGGAAGAACTAGACCAAGTGATGGGGGGACCCAAATATCCGCTAGGGACAGAGGATTTTGTAAAACTTTACGAAAAGTTTGGGGGGGTAGTCTTGAACAAAGCTCAGATAGAAAGAAGCATCGAGATACTCCTCAACATAGAAAAGAAAAGGGACTTGAAGGAGCTACTTGATATAATTGTTTTCAGAAAATAGGAGACCAGTGCCAAGCGGGAAGAGAGACAACGCTGGGGTGCCCCCATTTTTAGTACCACCTATAATGAGAGAGTTCCTGCCTTTACCCTTGATTGTCCAGCTTCTTCTGCTTGATTCTTTTCGTAGTATCTTCTGGCAAACTCGGCCGCTATTATGGCATCTCTCCCCAGACCTTCTACCGCTGGAAAAAACGCTATAACCCCAGGCATATAGAGAGCTTAGAGGAACCTTCTCATCGGCCCAAGCATCTAAGACAGCCTACTTATTCAATGGAGTTGGTTGAGGCAGTACTTAAATTAAGAGAGGGATATCCCAGGTGGGGCAAGGATAAGCTAGTGGTGCTACTGCACGGTGAGGGGGTTTGATTGCTCCACCTCCACAGTGGGCAGGATACTCCATCGGCTAAAGGAACGTGGTGACTTGAGAGAACCGGTGCCAAACCATATATCAGCCAGAAGAAGGCAAAGGCAACGTCCTTATGCTGTAAGGAAAGAGCACAAAGAACCCATACCGAAGAGTTTTACGAGGTAACGGATGCTAGCTTTGAGCTATCGCAGTTGAACCAGGCTCTACTGAAATGGGAAAGGGTGTATAATACTATCCGACCCCACCAGGCGCTGGGATACCTTACTCCACAGGAGTCTCTTGAACGCTATCAGCAAAATCAAAGAAGGGAGGTCATGTGTCACTAATCATATGAACGAGTACACCCCGTTGACCATCAAAGCCCTGATGAGTTATACTTTCCTTAGGGTGGAGAGGGGGTTCTTGCCTACTTCCCAAGCAGCATGGGCCGTTAGCTCAGTTGGCAGAGCACCTGACTTTTAATCAGGGTGTCACAGG
>CAZQZA010000102.1:0-4400 GCA_964597725.1 uncultured Dehalococcoidales bacterium
GAGTAACCTCAGATACCATCTCCTCTACCATTCTCATCACATCATTGTAGTCAGCGTAGGCTTCATAGCTTTCCAGCATGGTGAACTCGGGATTGTGCCTAGTAGAGATACCTTCGTTGCGGAAAATGCGACCCAGTTCGTAGACCTTATCAAAGCCACCGATAATTAGTCGCTTAAGATGAAGTTCGAGGGCAATACGCAGGTAAAAATCCTGGTCAAGGGCGTGATGATGAGTAATAAAGGGGCGGGCTAAAGCACCCCCGGCCGATGGCTGCAGCACCGGCGTTTCTACCTCTAAAAATCCTCGCTGATTGAGAAACTCTCGTATGACGGTAATGACCCGGCTACGTATCTGAAAGACCCTCTTAGTCTCAGCATTAGTGATAAGGTCAAGGTAGCGCTGACGGTAACGCTTGTCAACATCACTGAGTCCATGCCACTTCTCCGGTAAAGGCTGAAGTGACTTAGCCAGCAGAGCAAAACCTCCTACCCGAACAGTAGGTTCACCCCTTTTTGTCCGGAGCATATTACCTTCCACCCCAATAATATCGCCGATATCTAAATCCTTAAACAGCTCACGCTGTGCCTCATCAAATCGGTCTATGTCCTGGAATAATAGCTGTAATTTCCCCTCACCATCATGTATATCAAGGAAAGAAATTTTGCCCATCTTTCGCTTGGCCATAATCCGCCCGGCAACGCTGACTTTCTCCTCCTTGGTCAAGCCTTCTTCTTTCTGCTTGAGTAGCGCCACGGCCTGTTGAGTAGTGTGGCTGCGGTGATAGCGATGAGGGTAGGGATTAGTGCCCCGAGCTCTAATTCGGTCAAGCTTTTCCCGCCGCTGTTGAGCTATGCGGTCTAATCTGGATGTCATCTCTACCTCGTTTCCATTACTTTTGGTTCCAGCCTAGTTGGCTATTAAGGGTTGCCCGCTTTCTAAACGTTATTATACAACATTCGCCAGCTTTTAGTATCCTCCCCACACAATTCTGGACAATTTGCACCTCAAGATGTCAGAGTCTATAATTGATAATCTGAAGGAGGTAAATTGACCTACCCCGATAGCATACTGTATCAGGTGACTAGGCCCGCCCGATACACCGGTGGCGAGTGGAATAGTATCGTCAAGGACTGGGATAAAGCCGACATCAAGTTTGCCCTCAGCTACCCTGATGTATATGAACTAGGTATGTCCAATATGGCTTTGCCCATTCTCTACGAGTTGCTTAACAGCCAGCCAGATGTCCTTGCCGAGAGGGTTTTTGCCCCGTGGTTAGATATGGAGGCAATATTGCGGGTTAGGGGGATACCCCTGGTTAGCCTAGAATCTAAGCACCCGCTAAAAGACTTTGACATTATTGGCTTCTCCTTAGGTTATGAGCTTACCTACACCAATGTATTGAATATGCTTTACCTGGCTCAAATACCAGTCCTGGCCTCAGAAAGAACCGATTCCCACCCAATAGTTATAGCCGGTGGTAGCTGCGTCCTCAACCCCGAGCCCATGGCTGACTTCATTGACTTCTTCATAATTGGGGATGGCGAGGAGGTATTGCCTGAGCTACTTGATTGCTTTCGAGATTGGAAAGCAAAGGCGACCTCAAAGCAGCAACTGCTCCAACAGGTGGCTACTATCCCTGGTATCTACGTGCCCAGTCTGTATCAGATAGAATACCAAGCTGACGGTCTATTCAAAGGTATTATCCCTACAATACCGCAAGCTAAACCCTCTATCAAGCGACGGATAGTCAGCAAGCTGCCGCCGCCAGTTACTAAACCAGTAGTCCCCTATATTGAGGTAATCCATGACCGAGGGGCAATAGAAATCCAGCGGGGCTGCAGCCGCGGCTGCCGCTTTTGCCAGGCAGGGATTATATATCGCCCGGTGCGGGAACGCCCCCAAGAAGAGATACTTCAGGGGGTAGGGGAGATTATCACCAACTGTGGCTATAACGAGGTATCTCTGGTCTCACTATGTACTAATGACTACCCAGATATTGACAAGCTGGTAGCTAATTTAATCCACCGCTATCAGGAACATAACCTAACCCTGTCGTTACCTAGTCTCCGCACTGACAGCTCCTCAGTAAGATTGGTGGACTCTCTTCCCTCCCGCCGAAAGACCGGACTCACCTTCGCCCCTGAGGCTGGCAGCCAAAGGTTGCAGCGAAGCATCAATAAATATATCCCTGAAGACGAAATTCTACAGACAGCAGCGGCGGCCTTTGCTAAAGGCTGGAGTAGCCTTAAGTTGTACTTTATGCTCGGCTTACCCACCGAAACCCTTGATGATGTACAGGAAATTGTTCAGCTAGTGGATAAAATCTGCTCATTGGGCAGGAAGGCTAAAGGACAAAGGCCTCAACTAAGAGTCAGTGTGTCTACCTTTGTCCCCAAGCCCCATACCCCTTTTCAGTGGGTAGCCCAGGCAAGCCAGCCAGAGTTAGATGCTAAACACGAACTCCTCAAGCAAGGACTGCGCCGAACCAGGAGCCGCTTGTCTTGGCCAGACCCTAAAGTCAGCCTGCTGGAGGCAGTTTTGTCGCGAGGAGATAGGCGATTAGGTAAAGTTATCTATCGTGCCTGGCAATTGGGCTCGACCTTCGATGCCTGGGATGAGCACTTTAACTATGAAAATTGGCTTCGCGCTTTTGCTGAGAGCGGACTTGAACCTGCGTTTTATGCCCGGCGGGAGCGCTCCCTGGATGAGCCACTACCCTGGACTCACATTGATGTGGGAGTAACTACAGCTTTCCTAAAGCAGGAATATCAGCGTGCCCTAGACAATAGAGAAACCCCTGACTGCCGTAACAAAGCCTGTAATGCCTGTGGGCTGGAACACTGGCAGCCTGAGTGCCAGCAAAAACACCAAAAGCTCAGTTAAGACCAGCTAAAAAGCTTTCTATGGCCTGGTTAACCTCCCCGGGTTTCTCCCTAGCCACTCCGTGAGTGGCTCCATCAATTATGACCCTGGTGGCTCCCTCAATCTTACTAGCCAGATACTTAGCATACTTAACCGGCGTCATCTCATCTTCGCTGCCACAGATAAGCAGGGTTGGCAGTTTGATAGTATGAACTCTGTCCATAATGTCAAACTTATCACAGCAAAGTAAATCATTGAGCATTACTGCCGGACTCATTCGCATTCTGGCTTCTATCATTACCGCCCGCACTTCGGGCTCAATCGCGCCACAGGCATCCTCCACATATCTTCTCCAGGCACTCTCATCAATAATCATCTGCTTTACCGAGGCCAGAAAGTCAGGGGATACCTTCAATCTTGCCCCGGTTCCAATCAAGACCAAGGCTTTTACTTCATCACCATACTTCAGCCCGTAAAGCTGAGCAATGGCACCCCCCAAGGAATGACCAACCAGGATGACATCCTGATATTGCTGTTGGTGAATATAAGCCCGCAACCATGCCACATATTCATCCACACTAGGGCAAGGTTTCCCCTCAGGATGGCCGGGAAGAGCAATAGCTTCCGCATCGGCAAAGTACTCAGTCTGATATACCCATGCCTCCTTCCCGCTACCCGAACCAGCAATAAAAAGCAACTTCATTGACACGCTTCCTTCTAACCAAAACTTCCCCAAAGGCTAGTCAAAGCAAGCAATGGCCACTACCCTGTCACCACTGCCCAGCCTCATCAGCCTCACCCCCTGGGTATTCCTGCCCTGAATGGTAATACCCTGTTTAGGGTCTTTCTCACTCACCGGAGTGCGGATAACAATACCTTCAGCAGATATAATCATTAGCTGTTGAGACGGTAAAACCACCTTAGCATCAGCCACGTCACCCGTTTTTTCCGTAAGTATAAAAGTCCTAACCCCGCTACCAGCACGATGCTGTCGCGGATAGCGAGTAACCGGCGTAAGCTTACCGAAGCCCCCGGTGGTAACCACCAAAACAAAGGCATCCGTGCAGGCTTTATCCATATCAATCACCTGGTCACCGGGGATTAGGCGAATACCACGCACCCCACCACTGGTTCTAGAGGTAGCCCTTATTGCCGATACCTCAAACCTGATTGATTGCCCTTTGGCAGTTACTAATATTACATCATCCTGGTCAGTAGCCAGACACGTAGCCACCAGCTCATCACCTTCTTCCAAATCCATAGCGATAAGCCCACTACTCCGCACCGAAGCAAAATTACCTATCGCGGTCTTCTTTATCTTTCCACAGCGAGTAACCATCAGTAAATAAGTGCCCGAGGTAAAATTAGTTACCGCTTCCATAGCCGTAACCCTCTCATCCACTGCAACCGGAAAAAGATTAATGACCGCCATACCCTTAGCAGTGCGGGTAATATCGGCCGGCAGTTCATAACACCTAAGGGAAAAGACCTTACCCCGGTTGGTAAAGAACAGCAAGCTATCATGAGTATCAGCCAC
>CAZQZA010000103.1:0-4395 GCA_964597725.1 uncultured Dehalococcoidales bacterium
CTCTTGACCAGGTGGTAAACTATGCCCTGGAAAACAGGGTTGACCTTGTCCTCTTTTGTGGTGATGCCTATAAAACTCGTGAGCCGACCCAGACCCAGCAACGAGAATTTGCCAAACGCATTAACCGTTTGTCCACCAGTGGTATTCCCATCTTCCTCCTTATTGGCAACCACGACTTGCCTAACGCTATTGGCCGAGCTACCACCACCGAAATCTTCGATACTTTAGCTATTAAAAATGTTTATGTCTCTAACCGCCCTGAACTCTACCATATCCCAACTAAAAACGGGGCTATTCAGATAGCTTCCCTGCCTTGGCTGAGGCGCAGTGCCTTATTAACCAAAGAAGAGACCAAAAATCTTAACTTTGAACAGCTTAATCAAAAACTACAGCAGATATTAACCAACATTATTACTGCCCATACCTCAAAACTTGACTCTGGACTACCCTCTATATTAGCGGCCCATGTCTGGGTCTCTGGAGCCCAGGTAGGGTCAGAAAGGGCAATGACTATCGGACAGGAACACGCCCTGCTGCTAAGTAATGTGGCTAATCCGGCTTTTGACTACATCGCCTTAGGTCATATTCATAGGCACCAGGTCCTATCCCAGAATCCACTGGTAGTCTATGCCGGTAGCCTGGAGCGCCTGGATTTTGGTGAAGAAGAAGATGACAAGGGGTTCTATTTGGTTGAAATAAAACCAGACGAGAAAACGGGAGAAAGAAAGGTCTCCATTGACTTTCACCAGATAACTGGTCGCCGTTTTCTCACTGTTAATATCAATATTGAGCCGCAGGACATCGACCCCACATCAACAGTGCTTAAGACTATTGCTGGACAACAAGACAAGATTAAGGACGCTATCGTCCGACTCCAAATTAGCCTGCCAGCAGAGTGCCAGGGTCAGCTTAGAGATAATGATATCAGGAATGCTATGAAAGAAGCCCACTACTTTACCATTACCAAGGACATACAGAGAGAGACACGTCTCAGACTGGGGAAGTGGACGGCTGAAGAACTAATGCCTATTGAGGCGCTGAAAAAATACCTGGAGACAAGAAAAGACCTATCCCGGGAACGAGCCAAACTGCTACTGGAATATGGAGAGAAGCTGATACAGGAGAGAGGAGGTCAGACAAATGTCTGATTACTACTTTGATATTGAAACAAATTCAAGAACCCCAAAGCCAGATTACAAGAATGATGAAATACTGACAATACAATTCCAACAAATTGACAGTAGAACGGGTGCGAAAGAAGGTGAGTTAACCATACTCAAATCTTGGGAATCATCAGAGAGAGATATTCTGGAAAGGTTCTATTCTACATTTAGCCCTGGAGACTTGTGGAGATTTGTACCTATTGGATGCAATTTGAGTTTTGATTTTTTCAGCTTGCTTTATCGCTGGAGAGGAATAGGCATTGAGGTACAGCCAAAGGTTTTATTTAGCGAGCATCCCTATATAGATATAAAATCGATTTTGGTGATATTTAATGGAGGCTCATTCAAAGGAGCAAATCTAGAGAAATTTGTTGGGAAACAGTATTCTGGCCTCAAAGTCTCAGAATGGTATGCAGAGAAGGATTATGCTGCAATTCAGGAATACATTGAGGATGAGGCAGAGAGGTTCATTAATCTCTATCAATTTTTAATACAGAGATTACCAAATATCTGGCAAGAATTTGCTAAAGCCTACAAAATCATAATTTAATCACCCTAAACTCATTCACACCCACCAAACCAAACAAAGGATGTCTAAGAGGGGCTTCGCCCCTCTTTTTAATATCCCTCCCCCTCTCCTTTGAAGGAGAGGGGGACACAGGGGGTGAGGTAGATAAAGAGTCTTACCTTTACTCCTATTGACAGGGCTTACTTGCATGCTATACTTGGCTAAATGAATCGGTAACCGGGAGGGTAATCACATGACGCCACGAAAATCATCCAAGACAGAACCCCAAATACTAGAAATGCCGTCACAAAAGATGGCAGTGGTCTATGGCAAGGGTGCTCCGGACAAGGTCTTCCCTGAGTTTATGCCAGCTCTCTACGGCTCAGTTTACACCTTAAAATTTGACTTTAAGAAAAGGGGACTGCCCACTTTCAAGGTCAGCGGTCTCCGTGCCCGCTATCCTGACGCCCACCTTGTCCCAAAAGAAGAATGGACCCACATCATCGGCCTGCCTATTCCTGAAGACACCACCTCCCTACCCCAGAAAGTCTCCAATATTGAGGTCAAGATTGAGACCTGGGATTACGGTACCGTAAGTCAGATTCTTCACCTCGGACCTTATGACCAGGAGTATGCCACTGTTGAGCGCCTGCACAGGTTCATTGAAGAAAACGGTTACGAGATAGCCGGTGTCCATGAGGAAGAATACCTCACCAGCCCTGATGCTAAAGTCATCAAGACTATAATCAGATACCCGATAAAGAAGAAGTAAGCCATCGGATTCACCGAGTCTAGCATTGACCTTCACAGTTGTGTGTGCTATTCTGTCAATTACACCGGTTTCAATTTCGTGCAGAAACCTGGACGAGATTGGGTAGACAGTGTAATATGCTAGCTATACCGTAGAAGGCTGGGAGAAGTAGTTGAATTCGTTTGATAGACAGTGGCAGCGCTGGTTTCCAGAAAGTAGAGGCGAGAAGCCTATGCCGCCTGCCCGGCACGGGTGGACAACCGCCAGAGTGCTTCTAATACTGGCTGGGGCCTTGGCCCTGCTTATTCTCCTGAATATATCAAAGGGGTTATATACTGAGTGGCTCTGGTTTAACAGCTTGGGTTATGGCAGTGTCTATGCCACTATACTGAAGACCAAGGTGCTAGTCTTCTTCTCTGCGGCCATCATCTTTGGCATCTTGTTTTTGGGGAACCTAGTACTGGCTACACGCCTGTCACCTAAGACTGAACCAACTTTTTGGCCCTGGGCTATTGTGCGCCAGCTACAGCAACTATCCAAGTGGAGCATTATAACAGGAGCAGCATTGCTCAGCCTAATATTTGGTCTGGTAGCTCAGGGCAACTGGGAGGTTGTGCTTCGCTTTTTCAACGCGCAGCCCTTTGGTATCGTCGACCCAGTTTTTTATAAGGAAGTTAGCTTCTACATCTTCTCGTTGCCTTTTCTTAACCTAATCAAAGGCTGGCTCCTGGGCGCACTCATAGTCACTCTCCTTGGTAGCGCTGTCGTATATATTGCCAGCTACGCGGTGCAACGGCTCAAGTTTGACCGTGCTAAACCGGTATTAGCCCACATTGGCGGACTGCTTATAGTCGTACTGGGCCTTTTTGCCTGGGGTTACTGGCTCGGCATCTGGGAACTGGTCTTCTCTACACGAGGTGTAGTCTTTGGAGCCAGCTATGCTGATATGCATGCCAAGCTGCCGGCACAGTGGATACTTTTGTCAGTAGTGCTCATCTGTGTGGGACTCGTTCTGGTTTCCGTATTGCGGCGTAACTTTCGCTGGGTTCTCTACGGTATCGGGGGATGGATAGTAGTTGCCATCCTCGTCGGCGGTATCTTCCCCACTGTGGTACAGCGCTTTCAGGTGCAGCCCAACGAACTGGCTCGAGAGACACCTTACATCGAGTATAATATCCAGTTTACCAGAGAGGCCTTTGCTTTGGGCCGAGTTGAAGAGCAACCCTTCCCCGCAGAGGAGACACCAACTCCCCAGGATATAGCTCAAAATGAGGTGACCATCAACAACATCAGGCTCTGGGACCATCGTCCGCTAAAGGACACCTATAATCAGATTCAGTCCATTCGACTTTACTATGACTTCAATGATGTTGATGTCGACCGCTACACTATCGATGGTGAGTACCGGCAGGTCATGCTGTCGGCTCGGGAATTATCCGCCGAAAAACTGGCCGGAGAGGCGCAGACCTGGGTCAACCGTCGGCTACAGTTTACCCACGGTTATGGTATTGCCCTGAGCCCAGTTAATGAGATCACTACTCAGGGGCTGCCTAACCTGCTGGTGAAGGATATACCCCCGGTTGGCATCTTTGACATCGAGCGGCCCGAGATATACTTCGGGGAAAAGACGAATAATTATGTGATTGTGAAAACAAACACCCAGGAATTCGACTATCCCATGGGTGATGAGAATGTCTACGGTTACTACCAAGGCAAGGATGGGGTTAGCCTAGATGGTCTCATCCGCCGGTTGGTCTATGCCTGGCAATTTGGCGACCTGAATATCCTTATCAGTGGTGAGCTAACCCCTGAGAGCCGTACACTGTATTATCGGAACATCAGAGAGAGGGTAAATCACCTGGCACCATTTTTGAAGCTAGATGTTGACCCTTATCTGGTGGTGATGGACGGCAGGCTGTTCTGGATACAGGACGCCTATACCACCAGTGACCGCTATCCCTATTCTCAGCCGC
>CAZQZA010000104.1:0-4341 GCA_964597725.1 uncultured Dehalococcoidales bacterium
ATTTCTCCAGTTCTGTGCCCACCACTACCATAGTGGGGTATAGCTTCAAGCCATCTGGCCTGAAGCTATCATCGCTAAACAGCTGGTGGGATAGCTCTAAATCCTCTTCCGGCGTGGAGCCGGGTAGCCCTGGCATCCAGTGGTAATGCACCTTAAAGCCATGCTCCCTGAGCAATGTAGTGGCTCTAACAACATCTTCTACCCGGTGTCCTCGTTTCACCAGACGGTAGATTTCGTCATCTAAGGTCTGAACCCCGAGCTCCACCCTGGTGGTGCCAAACTCAAGCATCCGCTCTATCTCTTCTTGACCACACCAATCAGGTCTGGTTTCTATGCACAGCCCGGTGCAACGATGACGAGCCGTTTCATTGCACCGCTTTGCCTCTTCCAGGGTGGCGGATTTCTCACCATTTAAAGCGTCAAAACAGTCTTTGATAAACTGGTACTGATAGTCCGTGGGATAAGCCAAGAAAGTGCCACCCATTACTATCAGCTCAACCTTATCTATGGGGTGCCCCATTTCGGATAGAGTTTTGAGTCTTAGCTCAATCTGCTTCTTGGCGTCATAGTCGCACCTTTTGGCTCGCAGCACCGCTGGCGACTCGGTAGTATAGCTCTGGGGTGTGGCTGGGTAGGTGGGACAATATACGCACTGCCCCGGGCATTTCATTGGCTGGGTCATAACCGCTACCGGTGTAACCCCGGATATAGTCCTGGCAAATTTCTTCATGTTAGGCTTCCTATAACGAGTTTAACAGATTTGGGCTTATGGTAACAATATGGCAGTTTATCTCTCTATGGCTAGCCTAGCAATTAGGGTATAATAGTTCCAATTGTGGCAAAATTGAGGAAGTGGCTGTTGCAGACCCAACGTAAGACTAAAAGAGCGATGAATGAGAAATACTAACGTGGAGAGTCCTCATCTTTCAGAAAAACCCAATGTCTTTTATGGCTACTGGATAGTGATGGCTACCTTTTTCTGCCTTTTCATTGCTGCAGGGTGTGGCTTTTTTGCCTTTAGTCTATTTGTTAAACCCCTTCAGGCAGACTTAGGTTGGGGCAGAGGCGGGATTATGGTCGCCTTCACCATTTTTTACTTGGTTGCGGGCGTGGCTTCGCCCTTTGCTGGTAGAGTAGTTGACCACTACGGAGCGAAGAAGGTTATCTCCATAGGTGCCCTTATAGCTGGTCTTGGATTTGTCTCATTAAGTTCAATGAATAACCTGTGGCATTTCTATGTTAGCTATGCCATTATTGGTGTCGGCATGGCGGCAATAGGTCATGTTCCGTCAAGTGCTATAGTTTCAAATTGGTTCAAAAAACGGAGAGGCACAGCTATAGGCATAATGTCAACCGGTATAGGCGCCGGTGGTTTTGTCCTGGCGCCACTTGTTGGCGGCTACCTTATCCCTAATTTTGACTGGAGATTCTCCTATTTAGTCTTGGCTGTACTTACATGGGTGCTCATTATTCCGTTAGCGTTATTAGTGATAAAGACAAAACCAGCGGACATGGGGCTCTACCCTGACGGTAAGCAAGCCCCCGAAGCAATGTCAGTGACTGAAGCTTCATCCTTAACCACTAAGGGGGTAACTCTACAGATGGCACTAGCCACATCGGGTTTCTGGTTAATTGTTGTTTCCTTTCTAACAGGTCTTTTCAGTCAGGTCGGTGTTCTCCAGCATCAGGTTCCTTATCTTGAGGATATTGGTTTCCCTGTAGCCATGGCGTCTGGCGCCCTTGGCGTTGTTGGCCTGATGAGTGGTATCGGCAAATTCGGCTTCGGCTGGCTTTGTGACCGGATACCAGCAAAATACGCCTGGTCTATTGGCCTTGGCTTCCAAGCTGTGAGCATTATAATACTGATTAACATTGAACCGTCATCACCGCTAACACCAATATGGCTATATGCTATCATGATAGGGTTAGGGGCAGGTAGCTGGCTACCGACGATGTCAATACTCGTCAGCACTAACTTCGGATTAGCTGCCTACGGTGCTATTTATGGTGCCGTAACGCTCTTTGAAAACATTGGTGTTGCTACTGGCCCACTTATGGCAGGATATATGTATGATGCTACGGGCAACTATCACTGGGCCTTTATTATCTTCCTTGTCTTACATGCCGTAGCCTTACCGACTGCTCTAGCAGTACGCCGCCCTAAATCGCCTCAGAATTCGAGAGATAAATGACAAGAGATATTCAGTCCATATTCGACCAGATAGCCCCGAGCTGGTACAACTTCCGACACTGGTCTATATTTCGTAATGAGTTGGATGCGCTGGCACAACGCTGGCAAAAGGGTCGACTGTTAAACATAGGCTGTGCCCACGGACCCGATTTCTTGCCCTTTACCCATTCATTTAAGCTATATGGCATCGATTTTTCTGCCGAGATGCTAAAGTTTGCCCGAAGATATGCCCAAAAATTTCATTTTGCTGTAAACCTATCACTAGCTGATGTTAGCCACCTTCCCTATCCCGACCAAACCTTCGAATGGGCAATCTCAGTGGCTACCTACCACCATATAAGGTACCCAGAGGAAAAACAAAAGGCATTCTATGAGCTGTGGCGAGTGTTAAAGCCGGGAGGCGAAGCCTTTATTACGGTATGGAACCACTGGCAGCCCAAGTTCTGGTTTAAGAGCAGAGGGGTAGCTGTACCCTGGCGAACCAAGGACAAGACCCTCTATCGCTACTACTACCTGTTCTCTTACTCTGAACTTGAGAAACTGGCAAAGCAGGCTCGCTTTGAGGTATTAAAATCCTTCCCGGAAAGCTCCTATCACCTCCCGGTAAAGTTCTTTTCAAGGAATATATGTCTTCTGGTGAGGAAGGACGATTAGAGTCCCTTTATTCCAGCATTTGCCTGAGTTTCATGGCAACTACGCCTAATATGAAACACGCAGCTGCTAGTGCCCATAAACCCACGAAATCGAAGGCTGGTGTTCTACCAATGGGTCCGCTGCTCACATAACCCCACATTGATCCTAGGAGATTTACCCAGCCAAAAATAAACAAGGCCCAGACACTTATTGTGGCTAGAGCTTTGAAATAAGATGGCATTTTCTCCTCCTTTCAGGTTTATACTAACCATTTTTCACCAGTATTACAGCATTGGTTGTTAAGTGTTTGTCTCTTTAAGCCTACATTGACAAAGCTGCTAATCAGTAGTAGGATGCCACAAGAATATAAGAGGAGTAAGACCAAGTTATGATAGTAAAAATCAAATGCGCTAAATGTGGTGCCGAGGGCAGTCTATCTCTGTCTGACCCAAGCTATCATGGTCCGTATCTGTGCTGGAAGTGTAGACAGCCCTTCGCTCTTAAGATGGAGAATAACGAGCTAAAATCCCTTGAACCCCTTGGTCAAGAAGAATTTGAGAAACAACAAGAAATAGAAGCCCTAAGAGCCAAATTCAAACGACAGTAGCTGGTGAGGCTGACGCCACTGTCTCTTTATGAACCTCACCCCCTTTATCCCCCTCTCCTTGCCAAGGAGAGGGGGAAGAGATTTTAGGAAGCACCTTGCTTAGCCCTAACTCTCGTAAGGGGTAGGCTCCCGCTAATGAAAAGGCTGCGGTTCCTGACTTTGATACGGGAGTTCAGTTTTAGTAGTGTCTCCCGTAAAAGGTAGGCTTGTTCTTGTGACAGGCTTTCTGTAGGCGTGCGCTCCCAGGCTATGGGATGAGGTATTAGTAAGCCACCAGTGTTGCACATTCGGAAAGGCTTTTCTAGTTCGCTGAGGGTTACCTCAACCTCTTCTGGGTCAATGTGTGGTAAAGCTTCAAGTTCGATGTCAATCCGTGACTTACGCCTGAACAGCGATTCCCTCTCACTGGTAAGCTCTCTTTTCTTGTCAGAAACAATCATATCCGGGTAGTTGGCTAATTCCATATCTAAAAGCACTCGCCACTCCCGATTATTAACCGCTATCCCACGCTCAACCTCTTGCTTATCCCTCTCAAGTTTTTCTCTCAGCTGTTGAGCTAGTTCTAAGCTCTGACGCCGACTTTCCCTGTGCTCTAAGTAGCGGCTGAACGCCTCGTGTACCTCCCATTCAAGGCCATCTTTACGCCATACTGGTTCACCACAGTGCTGCGAACAGCGGTAGTAGTAGCGTTTTCCGCCTGTCTTGGTAGCCTCAAATTTCGCTCCACAACCGCAGTGGACTAAACCGCTGAGAACATAAAAGACCTTACTCCTCTGCTCCCGTCGCCGTGCGTCCAGCATGAGCTGAAGAGCGTCAAAGGTAGCCGTATCCAGTATCGGCTCATGCTCTAGGATTACGGTCTTTTCCCTGAAGTTTATGATAGTCTCACCGATGAGTGCCCGGTTCCTGA
>CAZQZA010000105.1:0-4316 GCA_964597725.1 uncultured Dehalococcoidales bacterium
CCGATGAGTTTGTCTGTAGACTATCCGGAGAAATTAAACAGACTGACTACTTTTTTCCGGATTTTCACAGCTATTCCAATTCTTATCATCGTGACCTTACTTACCAGTGGCTCAAACCAATGGGGTGGAGATGGTGGGTGGAGTTACCAGTATGCCGCTGCTGGAGTTGTTGTTCTACCCCTCGTATTAATGCTGCTCTTCCGGCAGAAGTATCCTAAATGGTGGTTTGACTGGAGTGTAGCGCTAATTAAGTTCAGCACCCGTGTCGAAGCTTACCTGGCGTTGCTCAGGGATGAATACCCATCAACTGACGAAGACCAGGCAGTCCATATCGAGATACCATATCCGGACGCATCAAAAGACCTTAAGCGCGGGCTACCGCTGGTAAAGTGGTTCCTGGCCATACCCCACTACATTGTTCTTTTTTTCCTGGGTATTGCGGCTATAGTATCGATGGTAATTGCCTGGTTTGCTATATTGTTTACCGGCCGTTACCCCCGTGGCCTGTTTGACTTTGTGGTTGGTGTATTCCGTTGGGGTTTAAGGGTAACGGTATACGCTTTCCTGTTGACCACCGACCGTTATCCACCTTTTAGTCTTAGCGACTAACTTTCGGGCTGGCAGCAGGGGCAAAAGTAGCTACCGCGATTGCGGATAGGTTTACGCTCAATAGGAGTTCCACAAACCGGGCAGGACTTGCCACTGAGACGGTGGGCAATCTGGAACTGAAAGTGCGCTGTCCCCAGCGTGCCGTCGGGGCGGAAGTAATTTTCTACGCTGGCACCCTTATTGTCAATAGCTGCCCGCAGCACTTCTTGAATTGCCCGATGAAGGCGCTCAATCTCTTTTGGGGAGAGGCTGTTGCCAGGTCTCTCCGGATGAATTTTAGCGGCAAACAGGGCTTCATCGGCATACATGTTCCCGATACCGGCAACGAAATGCTGGTCAAGGAGGATGGCCTTTATTGGTGCCTTCCGTTTTGACAGATGCTGAGCCAGAACCTGAGGAGTAAAACCAGGTTCTAGTGGTTCCGGGCCAAGCTTACCGACGATGGCATCCGTGTTCTCTACCAGCCACATTTTGCCAAACTTACGTGGGTCACGAAAGAAAATGCTGGTATCTTTATCCAGATTAATTATGGCTCTGGTGTATTTAGGTGGTTGTGACGAGCCCTGGCTAATCAGCAGGGAGCCAGTCATTCTCAGGTGGATAACTAACAACGCACCACTGCCAAGACCAAAAATAAGGTACTTACCCCGCCGGGTTATACCAGTTATTTCTTGCCCGATAAGGCGGGAGCAAAATTCTTCCACCGATGGCTGACGTACTATCCTATCCCAGGCTAGAGTAACTCCAGTGATGTGGTGACCAACAACATGTGGCAGTAGCTCGTTCTTTATCGTCTCTACTTCAGGAAGCTCGGGCATCTTTGATTATTCCATCTCCCCCCAGTTATTGCCCGTCTTAATGTCCACTTTTAGGGGGACGCTGAGTTTTACAGCAGTGGACATGGTTTCGGAAACGAGTTGACTCATCTCTTCAATCTCGTCCTCGGGCACTTCAAAGATAAGTTCATCATGCACCTGAAGCAGCATCTTGCTTTTCAACTGGCGTTTTTGCATCTCCCGGTACAGGTTAATCATGGCTACCTTTATGATGTCGGCCGATGTCCCCTGTACCGGCATGTTTATGGCCATACGCTCGGCCGCTTCCCTAACCTGTCGGTTGGATGAGTTGATTTCCGGGATATAGCGCCGTCTACCCAGCAGCGTTTGAACGTAGCCAGTTCTCCTTGCCTGCTGTTTAGTGGTCTCAAGATACTGCTCGACACCGGGGTGCTGAGTAAAGTATGAGGCAATGAACTGGGTTGCTTCATTACGGGATAGCTCAGTTGCCTGCTCCAGTCCGTATTCACTCATACCATAGATAACACCAAAATTTACTGTCTTAGCCAACCGCCGCATATCAGGTGTTACCTGCGAGGCATCCACACTAAAGAGCCGGGCAGCAGTAGCCGTATGAATATCCTCGTCTCGAAGGAAGGCATCAAGCAGGCTCTTATCCTGAGACAGGTGGGCTAGAACACGCAGGTCAATCTGTGAATAGTCTCCGGCCAGGAGGCAGGAGCTGGGTGGGGCAATAAAGGCTTGTCTCACCTGTTTCCCGACCTCGCCACGCACCGGGATATTCTGCAAATTAGGCTCACTGGAGGAAAGCCTACCCGTAGCCGTCCTGGCCTGATTAAAGCTGGTATGTACGCGACCGGTTTTGGGGTTAAGTAAAGCCGGTAGGGCATCAATATAGGTTGATTTGAGCTTGGCTAGCTGGCGGTATTCCAGGATGTGCTCTATTATGGGGTGGACACCGCGGAGTTCCTCCAGAATAGAGGCTCCGGTAGAATAGCCACTCTTGGTCTTACGGGCTGATGGTAATTTCAGCTCTTCGAACAGGACAGAGCCTAATTGCTGGGGCGAGTTTATGTTGAACTGGTGACCAGCCCAGTTATATATTTCTGCTTCCAACCTTAGTAGTTGCTCGCCGAGGCGGTACGACATTTGCCTCAGTAAGTCTGTATCCAGGGCTATTCCCTCCCTTTCCATGGAGATGAGCACTGGCACCAGTGGCAATTCAACCTCAGCAAATAAAGACCACAGTCCTTGCTGGTGTAGCTCAGGCTTTAGTAGTTCGGTTAGTCTTAAGGTCATATCGGCGTCGGCACAGGCGTAATCCGCTGCCTGATTTACCTCCACCTGAGACATGGAGAGCTGCTTGGCTCCCGAACCAATAAGAGCGGTGATGGGCGTCATCTCAATACCCAGCCGACTGAAGGCAAGTGCTTTCAAGCCCAGCGATTTCTCATTCAGTAAATGGGCAGCTATCATGGTGTCGAAGGTCAGATTATTGACAGCTACCCCGTATTCAGCCAGTACCGTTATATCATACTTGCTATTGTGGGCGGTTTTGTCCAGGTCAGATGCTTCCAGGAGAGGTTTGAGTGAGTCAAGGACTTGTGCCAGTGGTAGTTGCTCTACCTGTCCCCAGCCGACATGGCCAACCGGAATGTAGTAAGCCTCGCCCGCCGCGGGTGATAGTGAAATACCGACCAGCTGAGCTGATATAGCATCCAGGCTGGTGGTTTCCAGGTCGAAGGCGAAGGACTTGGTTGATAACAGGCGATTCAACATCTCATCCAGGGCTGAGGCAGTATTTACGACGTGATAGTCTTGCTTCAGTATCGGCTTAGCTTCAACCTGAGCCAGGGTTTCAGATGCTGTTTCTACTTCGGGTAGTTTGGGTAGTAAGCGAAAAAACTCAAGTTCACGGAAGAGTTCGGCCAGCTCCTGGCGGTCATAGTGACTGACCTGACAGTCGTCAAGATTGAGGGTAACCGGTGTCTGGATAACGATGGTTGTCAGCTCCTTGCTCTGGCGGGCAAGAGCTTCATTCTGTTGCAGTAGAGTTTGGAGTTTGGGTGGGGTTACTTCGTCTATGTGGGCATAGATTTCCTCTATGGAGCCAAATTGCTGGATAAGCTTTGTGGCAGCCACCGGGCCGATGCCAGAGACTCCGGGGATGTTGTCCGAGGGGTCACCCATCAACGCCTTGAGGTCAGCAATATGCTCTGGCTTAACGCCATATTTCTGGTTCACCGCTGCCTCGTCGTAGAGCATGGTATCGCTGAAGCTACCCTTTGGCCTGGGATAAAGTATCTTTACCCTAGGTGAAACCAGCTGCATAGAATCGGCGTCGCCGGTAACGATAATGGTATCAATGCCCTGTTCACTGGACTGGCGGCTGAGAGTACCCAGAACATCGTCTGCCTCATAGTCGTCAAGCTCAAAAATGGGTATATGAAAGGCTTCTACCACCTGTCTGACTCGCCCCAGTTGACTAACCAGTTCATCGGGAGTCTTGGGTCGCTGGGCTTTATACTGGTCAAAGAGCTTGTGTCTGAAGGTAGGGACTGGCCGGTCAAAGGCAATGGCGTAGTGGGTCGGCTTTAGCTCGTTTATTGTCTTGAGCAGCATACTGACAAAACCGTAAACGGCACCGATTGCCTCACCGGTTTTGCTGACCGTGAGTGGTGGCAGAGCGTGGAAAGCACGATGAATTATGGCATTGCCATCAAATAGTACCAGTAGCGACTTTTCCATAGCTTTATTATAGCAGAGCGAGGGGAATGAAAGAAGGAGATTATTTAGTAACCTATCCCCCTGACCCCCTTATTAAGGGAAGGGGGAGTGTAGGTAAGAGAGGGGCAAAGCCCCTCTCTAAAATCTCTTCCCCCTCTCCTTTGAAGGAGAGGGGGATAAAGG
>CAZQZA010000106.1:0-4229 GCA_964597725.1 uncultured Dehalococcoidales bacterium
TTAAACGCTGGCTAGGGCATTTTATTTGCCCCTAGACTAGGCAAGCGTTCAGCTTCGGTTTTGAGCTATATTCAATTGTTAAGGTGCTTTTGTTTTCAGCTTCATTATTGAACAAAAGGAACGATTGTGCATTATCAGAATGAACCTATATTTTCATGATGAAATGGATAGATAGAGAATAGAGGAATTCTAGCGGCTTAAGACTTGTGGCTTATGTGTGCTCTACCGAGCCTGCCAGGCCCCACCCCTAGCCTACCCATAAAGGGCAAGAAGAGGATTTGACCAAGCGGCATCGGTGGCAGACTTACCAGCAACGGTTAGGCGGAAATACTTTCGGGGTGGTCCTGGTGGGTAGTGGTCTTGGAAGGCTGACGCCTCCTCCTTACCACTAAACTCTACCCAGCCTAATCTTTGGAGATTGGAGAAGTAAACAACAAAGGAATGATAGCGACAGCCGTTGGCTTTATAGGGCATACGAGCCAAATATCTTTCAGCTAGCCTCTCGATATTGTCAGGACTAATGGCACGCTTCTCACGCCGAGCTTGCCTCTCCTCCCATCTGGTAGCTCTATCCAAGGCAGTAGCTTTGAGAAGGGCCGTCTTGTAGTGGTAAAAGATATCGGCTTGAGGAGCACCCACACTGGGGTCTATCATAGGTGAGTCATTGGGGCCATGACCCATGAGGAACTCCCGAATAAACCACCCGCAGCCAAAGGGACGGAGAAAGCCACCACGCTGAGGCCTGAGTGCCAATATCATGACTCACCTTTCACCCATAGACGTTGATACCACTGCCTATGCTCCTCTCCAGCTACCTTTCTATACTTGGCAGTGGTGTTGAAGCTCGCATGCCCCAGGTGCTCTTGTAGGAGCCTCAGGCCGTCGCCCGAGTCATCGATCTTAACAGCATGAACAGCGGGCATCTCTCAGTCTGTGCGGGCTGATCCCGCGTGTCTTGCCTGTCTCCGGATTGACCAAGTCTGCTAAACCAGCCTTCTCAGCACACTGCCTCACCACCTGCCAGGCTCGATGGCGGTTGATGCCGAAGATAAGTATCTTGCCTTTCTGACAGACTGGGCCACCACGTAAGATGTAGTCCTTAAGAATCACCAGTGTATCGTCACCGATGGGCAGCGTTCTCACCCGGCGATGCTCCTTCTCCTCAGCGACTACTTCTTCTACTATTGCCCCACACCTGGGGCAATAGGTATGGCTTTTGCTAAGTCTGGCGCCGCAGTGGGTACACGATAGCTTCATACGCGTCTTCAGATGCTGAATGGTGATGATGCCTTTGGTAAGGTCAATATCCTCTACTGTAATACCCAGAGCTTCAGAGACGCGGCAGCCCAGATGAAACAGCATATGAATAAGAAGCTGATCCCTGAGATTAGTAGCCTGGTTCTCAAGCAGAATTATCTCATCCGGCTCAAGGTACGCTTTCATCCCTCTCTTTGGCCTCCTGCAAATCATCTGCTTCCGAGTGTGTTCTATCCCCGTCACGTCTGCGTATAAGTTCACGAGCAATCATACGAGCCAAAAGACGCAACGTCCTATCCGGAATACTTGTTTCGTTTCCATCTTGACTTATTAATCTGGGAAGATGTAGAATTCGCTTAGAATCCATTTCAAACATAGTTTATTCAATGGTCACTATAATAGTCAATGAAAAATGACATCAAACATTCATTATATATTCGTATATTTGCACTTGAATATCATAGAACAGCTATGATATAATTGCCTTAAAATACCAATATGTGCTTGATAGGAGGTCATATGGCAAAAAGAATTAGGAAGCCACTAATTAAACCCGAAGTGCGTCGGGAGTGGCTGCGGCGTAACGAGGAGAATGGAGAGTCGCCTCCTCAAATTGCTGCTAAAGATGGTTACGACGTCCGCACAGTTCGAAAGCAGATCGAGCTTACCAAACAAGAACGGGAGTCACGCGAAGCAAGGTCACTCGTGCTACGCAATGCTCTGGAACGCCACTATGATGATCTACGCAACTACGCCGAAATGCTGAATTCCCAGATAATAGGAGCAGGAAATGTTGAGCCATCACAAGATTCAGAATTTATGGAAGCTGCCTTGCGACAGCATTTACCCCGCTCACCGATCTGGAGCCACATGTCAAAATTGCAGAGCCTACCGCAGAAAGTGGACGAACAACAGCAGAAAGTGAAAGCCCTGATTGAACAAGCGGTGAAAGCAGAAAACAGACTGATACCACTAGTCAATGCCGGCCTGAATGGGGTTATTCCAAGCATTGTCAAGGTCCTAGATCATCAGGCAGAGCAGTGGTCCCGAGGTTACCCGGGGCTTAATCTCAAAGATGACCTGTTCACTGAGCCTGCTGGAGAGGGGTTTGTGAATCTTTGTTACGGCATCTTCCATATATTGGATAGAATGGATATGGAGCACGCCGAGCAGTATAAAGAAATAGTGAGAACAACCCTGGAGGACCTGGAATCTCGTCTTAGAGAATCGGAGGAAATCCGTGCTTTAGAGAAAGCCCTGGCCGAAATTGTCAGGGTGCGGCGCAAGCTCCGTGAAGAACTGGCCATAATAAGACTCAGGCGCATAGTTCCGGGACGCTGCAAGTACTGTCCTCTGTGATGAGAAGTTATTAAATGGAGGAATATCATGAAAGTAGCACTTTACGCACGGGTTTCTTCAGAAAAACAGGATGTTGACCTGTCCATTTCAGCACAACTCAAATCGCTAAGAGATTATGCTATTAAGAATGGACACGAGGTCGTCAGGGAGTTCATAGATGAAGCGGCGAGCGGCAAGACCACTGCTCGGCCAGCTTTTCGAGAGATGATCTCCGCCGCCCGCCACTCTAAAAGACCGTTCGACCTCATCCTGGTCTGGAAATATTCTCGCTTTGCCCGTAGCCGGGAAGATTCCATTGTGTTTAAGACGATGCTCAGAAAGAACGGTATCCGGGTAGTGTCTATCAGTGAGCCTGCCGAGGATACCCCTACGGGAAATCTACTGGAGGCTTTTATCGAAAGCCTGGACGAGTTTTACTCGGCTAATCTTGGCGAAGAGGTAACCCGGGGAATGAGGGAAAGTGCCTCCCGAGGTTTCTATATTTCCGCCATAGCTCCTTTCGGGTATCACAAGGTTAAGGTTAAAGATGGCGGCAAAGAGCGTCCTAAGCTCGATATTGAGCCGAATGAGGCTCATATTGTTACTCGCATCTTTAACCTGGTACTTGAAGGAAAGGGCTTAATGGAAGTGGCCAAACAGCTAAACCGGGAAGGAATCGCTGGGCCTAAGGGCAAAGGTTGGCTGAAGACTACCATCCGTAAGATACTTACCAATGAGGTATACACTGGCGCTCTGGTCTGGGGTCGTCATAGTATGAGAAACCTTCCGGTTATTCGGGTAGAGAATGCCTGGCCGGCCATTATTGATAGGAACACCTTTGACCAGGTCCAGACTCTGCTTAGAGAGCGGGCTCCAGTCAGCCTTCATCCCAAGCGGGTGGCCAGCCGCTACCTGTTGAGTGGTCTGGCCCGCTGTGGTTGTTGTGGCAAGGCTTTAGTCGGTCAAGATGCGAAGAGCGGGCAATTCACCTATTACGTCTGTGGAACTTTGCTCAAGAAAGGGGCAAGCTCCTGCCCAACCCGTTATCTTAACAGCCAGCAATTTGAGCGCTTGGTTATGGATAAGATAAAGGAGCACGTCTTAACTACTGAGAATCTAACCAAGTTAGTGGATCTAGTAAACGAGGAAATGGACAGTCTGGCAGTAGAGTACCGACATCACTTGGACAGCATTATCAACGAAATTGCCGATGTAGACCGCCGGTTGGAGAGGCTTTATGATGCCCTTGAAACCGGAAAAATACAGCTTGCTGACCTAGCGCCACGGATTCAGCAACTGAGGCAGCGGCAGGAGCAGTTACAGTCAACCAGATGGGGACTAGAACAGCAACTCTCCGACAGACGAGTGGAATTGGCAGATGTGGAAACGGTCGCCTGTTGCATATCCGACCTGCGTAATTTGCTGAATGAGAGCTCTCTTTCCGAGAGAAAATCGTTTGTCCGAAGTTTCGTCAAAGAGGTGAAGGTAACCGGAGATGAAGTATTGCTCACTTATACCATGCCGATGCTACCGAAAGGAATCACGGAAGAGAAATTGCCGGTTCTGTCTATTGTACACGATGGTGGGCGGTAGAGGACTTGAACCACTGACCTCTGCGATGTCAACGCAGCGCT
>CAZQZA010000107.1:0-4174 GCA_964597725.1 uncultured Dehalococcoidales bacterium
CGGCTTTCCCGGGAGCAAGGCACTATCATCAAGGATTGGGGGGGTAAAATCCCCATTGCCCTTATCTACCCAAACTCCTATTACCTGGGTATGTCTAACCTGGGACTTCATGCCATCTATAGGCTGCTTAATAGCTATAGCGAGATCGTTTGTGAACGGGCCTTTTGGGAAAAGGACGCTAATCAAATACTGTCGATAGAATCTCAGCGACCTCTTAGCGATTTTGCTGTCCTTGCCTTCACTATCTCCTATGAGCTTGATTACTTCAATGTAGTATCAGTTCTTAAAGCCAGCGGTATACCCTTATATGCTGCCGACCGGGATGAGCGACATCCGTTAGTTATCGCCGGTGGTCCGTGTATTATAGCCAACCCCATGCCCCTATCCCCGTTCTTTGACTGCCTGTGTATTGGCGAGGCAGAGCCAATACTCCCAGCAATGCTGCCAATACTAGTTGAGGGCATCACTGGCCAGCGAAACGACCGGCTTAAGGCACTAGCGACACTGCCCGGTGTTTATGTCCCTTTACACTCAGGAACCCCGGTGGTGCGCCAGTGGGCAAAAAACCTGGATGACTTCCCGGTCACTTCGGTTGTACTCACTCCAGACACGGAGCTAGGGGATTTATACCTGATTGAGGTGGAACGAGGCTGCAACTGGGCTTGCCGCTTTTGCCTGGTGAGCAATGCCTTTAGCCCCATGCGCTATCGCTCCCTAGATAATTTGATAGACCAAGCCAGGCTGGGGCTTAAATACAGGAAGCGCATAGGCTTAGTTGGCGCGGCGGTTTCCGACCACCCTCAGATAGAGGAGCTACTTATTAAGCTGCGTCAGATGGGGGCTGACCTTTCCATTAGCTCACTACGAATGAAACCCCTTTCTCGCATAGTTTTGGGGGAAATGGCCAAAGGCGGGGCACGAACTATTGCCCTAGCTCCCGAGGCTGGCTCCCAGCGCCTGCGCCAGGTGATAAAGAAGGGTATCTCTGAGGAAGATATACTGGAGTCAGTGAGTAAGGTGGCTGAGCCGGGGATAAAACAGCTCAAGCTCTACTTCATGATTGGCTTACCTACAGAAACAGATGAAGACATAGAGGAAATCATAAACCTGACCCTTAAGTGCAAGGGTATTATAGACAGGCAGCAGACTGGCTGCCGTATTGTCCTCAATATTGCTCCCTTTGTCCCCAAGGCAGGCACACCCTTCCAGTGGCTACCGATGGCTGAGCCCTCTACCCTCAATCACCGCCTGTCTCTACTGAAAAAAAGTCTGGTGCCAAAGGGGATTACGATTAAGAGTGAAAGCCCGGCCTGGAGTCAGGTTCAGGGAGTCCTCGCCCGGGGCGACGATAAATTAGCTGAAGTCTTGGCTAATATAGAAGAGGTATCACTATCCGGCTGGCGCAAAGCTGTAACCGAATGCCATCTGGATATTGATTTTTACGCCCATCAGAAGTGGGATACCAGCGAGAAATTGCCCTGGTCAATCATAGATTCAGGCACCGAACCCGGTCATCTGGAATTAGAGCTAAGAAAAGCTGTACCAGGGTAAAGCGTAGAGCCACATACATTATAGACAGGCTTCTCGCCTAGCATCCTGACCGGGGAGTAAGCATCCGATAAACCACCGGCACTTGTTAGCTAGCTATGTTTTCTCAGGCCTTCTTCGGCGCTCTCACCATAATTATCGGGATGCGGCCTTCCCGCCGCAGCACCTTATCAGTAACACTGCCAAACGCCCACCGACTGAACCCTGACCGTCCGTGCGTTGACATGGCAATTAAGTTAGCACCGATTTCCTCAGCGACTTTAACAATATGGTCAGAAGCATCACCAAGTGCTACTTTAGCCGTAACCATGGCACCCTTACTTCTCAGGGCTTCACCAGTTTGGTTGAGGTATTCCATAGCTTTCTCCTCGGTTTTCGCCAACTCTTGCACAGTGTAGGGAGTGGCCTCAGGTGTCCTCCCAGTAACAGTAGGTATGCTCTCTGGTGCGAGTACCTGCAACAGGACAACTTCTACCTTTACTTCTGGTGACAGCTTGGACACCAGGTCCTCAACATATGGCAGGGCAGCCTCACCTACTTTAGAACCATCCAATGGGACAACTATTTTCTCGTCCATTTTGCCTCCTTTCTTAATTGTTTTTTTCCTTTCTCAGGACTCTTGCTTGAAGTCAACAAGGTCACCAGCCACGGCCATATTAACTAGTGGTTCCAGCGTCCTTCTTTCATCACTTCAACCTCCTAAACCTGCACCACAATCATGTCATTTTAAGGTTATTTCACATGTTGGAGCTTTATTATAGTCATTTTTGTGAGCTTGTCAATACCCTAAAATAGAGATGAACCATTGTATGTGGAATATAGATGAAGTGTGAGAAAAAGAAGGGCTATCTGTTTACAGGTTCTTAGCCCACTCAACCGCATTCAGGAAAATCTTGAAACCGTCACCATACTTTTTGGCGCCGTGCCTTGTCCATTGTGGGTGCTGGGTGCCCCGGATATGGCGCTCAGGGTGGGGCATCAAGGCAAAGATGCGCCCGGAGCTATCACAAATTCCAGCAATATCACCCATCGAACCGTTAGGGTTATGGGGATAGCCGGCTTGGCTATTACCATGCTCATCAACGTAATGTACGACTACATTTAATTTGACCAAGATTTCAGGGTCAGCAATAACCTTGCCCTCGCCGTGGGCAACAGGAAGGTACATACTGTCTATATCCTTGGTAAAGACACAGGGGCTCTCCTTATTTACCTTCAGGTGAATCCAGCGGCACTCAAATTTGCCGGAGTCATTAGCTGCCAAGGTTAGTGATGACGAATTACCATTGACTGGCTCTGGTAGGATACCAGCTTTTGCCAGCACCTGAAAGCCATTACAAATTCCTAAGATAAGCCCCCCAGCCTCAATAAACCGCAGTATATCTTCACCCAGCTTCAGCTTGAGCTCATTGGCCAGCACCTTGCCACCAGCGATATCATCGCCATAGGTAAAGCCGCCAGGGATAACCATTATCTGGTAGTCAGAGAGTCGCTCTTCACCACGGATTAGTTGATTAACATGAACTGAGGTCACTACCGCTCCAGCTTGCTCAAAAGCAAATACAGTTTCAGCGTCACAGAGTGTCCCCGGAGCGCGCAATACCAGCGTTCTTACTTTGCTCATCTTTTACCACCGAATTGGTTTCTGCCAGGCTTCTTTTAATTCACCGAGGGAAGCAGCCAGAATCTTTCTGTCTTCCACCCCATATATCTCCAGCACTTCGCCGTCGGTAACCTGGCCGATATTAGCCAGGCTGATGCCATCCATTATCTTTTCAAACTCAGCTTGGTTTTCCGGGGCTACCTCAACCAGGAAGCGACTATTCGATTCCGAGAAGAGAATGAAATCATCCCTGCCCATAGGCTCGCCCAGAGGTACTTCTTTTAGATTGACTATCGCTCCTAGCCCCCCGGCAAAGGCCATCTCAGCCACAGCAACACCGATACCACCATCACTACAGTCATGACAGGCTCTGACCAGACCTCTCTCTGTAGCCACACTTAACCTTTCCATGATTTCTCTGGCTTGGTGTGGCTTTACTTTAGGCACATTATTGCCGATAAAACCATGAAGTTTGAAATACTCAGACCCCCCCAGCTCATTATAGGTTGCGCCCACGATGTAAATCAGGTCGCCGGCTCTCTTAAAATCCATTGATACGGTGCGACTAACGTCCTCCATGACACTGATTGCCGAGATAAGCAGGGTGTGTGGAATAGCGATGGTCTTGCCTTCATAGACAAACTCGTTATTGAGGCTATCCTTACCGGAGATAAAGGGGGTTTCATAAACAAGTGCCATATCATAGCAAGCCTGGGATGCCCGGACCAAAGCCCCCAGCATATCTGGGCGGTTGGTATTGCCCCAGCAGAAGTTATCCAGCAACGCTACCCTCTTCAGGTTACCGCCAACAGCTATGATTTGCCTTAGCGCTTCATCAATAGCCGAGGCCGCCATCCAGTAAGGGTCTATCTCTCCATATCCGGGATTTATACCGTTGGCGACAATTATGCCCATTTCCGAGCTCAGGATTGGTTTGATGATGGCAGCGTCACCCGGCCCATCGTTATTCTTTCCCACCAGGGGTTTGAGCACGCTACCCCCCTGCACCTCATGGTCATACTG
>CAZQZA010000108.1:0-4170 GCA_964597725.1 uncultured Dehalococcoidales bacterium
ACTGACAATGCGACTGGGTTGTCCCGCTCCCATTCCCAAAAGTGTCTTATCCTTAACCAGCACAATAGCGTTTGACTTTACATGCTTGACCACTCGCCAGGCAAAGAGCAGGTCTTCTATTTCAGCCTTGGTTGGCTCACGTTTAGTTACATTACATAGGCTTACGTTATCCTCAGGTAGAGAATCTGAACTCTGGATGAGGAATCCCCCCTTTACCCGGCGGAAATCAAGGTAACCTGGTTCTGCCTTTCCATAACCTGGCGGTAGCTCAGCAACAAGAATACGTAAATCCTTCTTGTGTTTTAGTAACTCGAGTGCCCCTGCCTCATATTCCGGAGCGATAACTATCTCATAGAAGACGGGCTTAATTGCATCAGCCATGGCCAAGGTAACCGTCCGATTTGAAGCGACGATACCACCAAAGGCAGCTACCGGGTCGCCACTGAACGCTCTAGCGTAGGCTTCAGCAATATCATCGCGACTGGCCAGGCCACAGGGATTAGTGTGCTTGATAATGGCTACTGAGGGTGCAGCAAAGTCAGTTACCGCTCCCCAGGCAGCATCGGCGTCTAGAATATTGTTAAACGAAAGCTCCTTACCCCATAGCTGCTCCGCCCAGGTAATGCCGGTCGCCTTCTTCTCACCAACCGATGGCTCCGCGTAAAAGGCAGCCTGTTGATGCGGGTTCTCACCGTAGCGGAGTCCATAGCGCTTCTTGAGGGCTACGGTCATCTCGTCGGGGAAACCCACTGCATCCTGTCTTAGATATTGGGCAATAGCCGTATCATAGCTGGCTACATGCTGAAATGCCTTCTGTGCCAGTCTTTTGCGCTGAGCCAGGTCTACGCCTCCTGCCTGCAGTTTCTCTAAGACTGGCTGGTAATCGGCGGGGTCTACCACTACGATGACACTAGGGAAATTCTTAGCCGCGGCTCGGACCATGGTTGGTCCACCAATATCAATGTTTTCCAGTGCTTCATCAAGGGTAACCCCTTCTCTGGATACGGTCTGAACAAAGGGATAAAGATTGACGGCTATCAAGTCAATGGTCTCAATCTTATTCTGGGCTAACTCTTCCATGTGACTGGGCAGATTACGCTTGGCCAGAATGCCGCCATGAACTGCCGGATGCAGGGTCTTTACCCGCCCGTCAAGAATTTCGGGAAATCCAGTGATTTCGGAGACACTTTTCACTGGCACCTGAGCTTCTGCCAGTGCCTTCTTGGTACCGCCGGTGCTGAATACTTCAAATCCCAGCTGGTTTAAGCTCTGAGCGAATTCCGTTACCCCGGTTTTGTCAGACACACTGATAATAGCTCGCATAAGTTACCCCTCCAATTACTTGATTATCTGGCGTGTTGCTGGAGTATGAAGGTCTCGGGTAGGCAAGTTAAACAGCAAACACGCTGTTAGACAACATTGTTATCATAATTTCTTATACATTTTAACAGAGACAAGGTCTTTCCGGTTATTCCTGACTCTTCTTGGCTTGCCCACTGCTAGATACCTTAGCCGGTTATATAATCTAAGCGCACCTTGATTATCCACGTTAACATCCAGTGTACTTTTTTCGGCACCGCATCTTTTGGCCTCCTCCTCTTCCCACAAAAGAAGGGTTGTACCTAGCTCATTACCCCTAAATTCGGGGTACACAGCAACACTACAAATGTAGTATTCATTATTTCCAGCTCTCCCTACAAGACTCAGAGCCTTCAATAAGGCTGGAATTCTGGCAAAAAATTCCAGTTTCATATACTTAATCAGCAATAGCCCGGTTCTCCATTCCTCCCCCCTTTGGGTTTTCCAGTCATATCCGAGAATCATGCCTGCTTTCTTACCATCTACCTCAATAAAATATGAGTGTTCAAAACTGAATAAATTCTTTCTGTGGCGGAATAGGTTTTGAATCACGCCCCTTGTTCCAGAACCAAAGATTGTGGGGAAAAGGGTTGGCTCGGACAGTAAAACAAGATTAGCGAAATCCGGTGCATCTTCGGGAAGTCCCTTGCGTATTATGATATTTTTATGGTTAAACATCGCCGGTAAAGTCGTCTAACTACTCGATAACTCCTCTTACCTCCCCCACCTGTTCGACTACCTCACCAATAATTTTAGCCTCCAGTAATGCTTTGGTGAGCTGGTCAGCATTGTCCGTAGAACAGATAACCACCATGCCGATGCCCATATTAAACACACGATACATCTCATTTTGTGTAATATTCCCTCGTTGCTGGATAAGCTGGAAGATAGGGGGCACTGTCCACGTCTGACTATGAAATTGGGCTGCCATCCCCTGAGGCAGAACCCGGGGCACATTAGCAATCAAGCCGCCGCCGGTGATATGTGCTATGCCCTTAATCAATGGCAGCAGCGGCTTAAGCTGGTGATAATAGCAGCGGTGAGGTTCTAAGAGTTCCTCACCCAGAGTTCGACCTAGCTCAGGGTAGTGGGCATTTAATGCCGATGGGGTCTCTCCAAAAATCTTGCGCACCAGGGAATAACCATTGGTGTGTAGTCCACTGGAGGGTAAACCAATAATGGTATCGCCGACCGCAATCGTCTTCCCCATGATAATCTTTTCTTTCTCTACCGCCCCGATGATAAAACCCACCAGGTCATAATCCTCTCCGGCATATAGTCCGGGCATCTCGGCAGTTTCACCACCAATAAGGGTACAGCCAACCTCACGGCAGGCTTGAGCTAGCCCTTTAGCTATAGATTCCACCTGCTGTGGCACCAGCTTGCCCATAGCAATATAGTCCAGAAAGAAGAGAGGCTCAGCACCACAGGTAAAAATATCATTGACGCAGTGGTTAACGAGGTCAATACCAATGGTGTCGTGTTTTGCTAAAGCACTGGCAATTTTCAGTTTGGTGCCTACCCCATCAACGCTGGATACCAGAACTGGCTGTTTGAATCCCTCGAATTCGAAAAGCCCGCCAAAGAAGCCAAGGTCGGTCAAGACCTCAGGGCGTAGGGTAGTGCGGGCCTGCTTTCCAATCAGCTCTTTAGCCCTAGTGGCAACATCAATATTGACCCCGGCTGCAGCGTAGTTATCTTTGATCTGTCTTGCCTCTTATATTGATATTGGAGGAGTTGGTTCCCAACTATTAGTAATGTTGAATTTAATCATAACATCTCGGCAGCCCAGTTGCAATCACAAAGATAGAGGTAGATTAACTCAGGTAGGGAGGCCTTATACTTTGATACGAGGAGATGTCGAATAATAATCTGAAAATTAACCGCTAAGGCCTCTAGGAAATAGAGAGGATAGTAAAACGTTTGAGAGTTCGGCTTACCGCTGTTTTGCGCCTAATTGACCCTTGCGCTCAGCTGCCATAGCCTCCAGTGCCATCTTATCCATCTCCAACTGCACCGGTATCGGGTAGTCACCGGTGAAGCAAGCCATACAGAAAATATCTTTGGGCAAGGCTACGGCTTTAATTAGCCCATCAATGCTCAAATAGCCTAGCGAGTCGGCACCGATAAAATCTCTAATTTCAGGTATAGTCTTTTGCGCAGCGATTAACTCCCAGCGAGTAGCCATATCCACGCCAAAGAAACAGGGATAGCGGAGAGGCGGGGCACAGATGCGCATATGGACTTCCCTAACTCCCGCCCTTTTCAGTAACTTCACTACCTTAGGGGTGGTAGTGCCCCGGACGATACTATCGTCAACCACCACCAGTCGCTGGCCCTCCAGCATCTGGGGGAGGGGGTTAAATTTAAGCTGAACGCCGAGGTCCCTGATGCGCTGGTCGGGCTCGATAAAGGTGCGCCCGACATAGCGGTTCTTGAGCAGTCCTTCGCACAAGGGTATACCCGAACAGCGGGCATAGCCGATGGCGGCGGCGGTAGCCGAATCGGGCACGCCCATAACCAGGTCGGCTTCTACCGGGTGTTCCTGAGCCAGAACTTCACCCATCGCCTGTCTCGCTGGGTAGAGCAGCCGACCGTCAATCACCGAATCGGGGCGGGCAAAGTAGATATACTCAAAGACACACAAAGCCTTTCTATCTACCTCTTCCTGGTAACTATCAAGGCCGTTCTCGTTGATAGTGATTATCTCGCCGTTTTCAACCTCACGGAGAAATTGAGCGCCGATATGGTCCAGGGCGCAACTCTCCGAGGCGAGAACCCAGCCGCCGTTAAGGGTCCCCAGGCATAGTG
>CAZQZA010000109.1:0-4051 GCA_964597725.1 uncultured Dehalococcoidales bacterium
ATGCCAAGGGATGCTGACGAGAGAGCGATGATTGCTGATGAGCTTATGACTAAAGCTATTGAGATGGGTATTCCTTGTGAAAGCATTTGGTTCGACCCTATTGTTACCCCGGTGGTTAATATTGAGTCAAACCAGGCTAAGCCGTGTCTGGAATTTATGAGCACACTGGAGGATATTGTTCCAGGGTGTAAATCTGTAGTAGGCTTATCTAATGTTTCTAATGGTGCACCTACTCACCTCAGGCCTATTCTTAACCGTACTTACCTCATGATGCTGATGAAATACGGGCTACATTCAGCAATAGTTGATGCCTTTGACACTGAGTTAATAAAAATAGCCCGGGGCGAGAAGCCTGAACTCGTAAATCTGGTACATCGAGTAATGGACGGCGAGAAACCTGGCCTCCCTTCCTTGAGTGAAGAGGAGGTAAAATATGTGAAGACAGTGAGGGTGCTCACTGGTGAGACACTTTACTCCCATTCCTGGCTTGAGCTATAGAGTTTGGAGGCAAAATGAGTTCAATGGTTAAGGAAATTCCACTGATATGGCTGCCAGCATCGGGCTGTACTGGCTGCACTATTTCGTTGCTGAATTCAGCCAGTCCCACCATTAAGAATATACTAATCGACCAAATACTCCCGGGGGTTCATATAAATCTCAGGTTTCATCCCACGATAATGGCTGGCGCAGGCGAAGCCGCAATCAAGGTATTAGAGGATACGATAGGAGAAAAGAGGGGAAATTATGTCCTGGCTGTTGACGGCGCTATCCCCACAGCTACTGACGCTGTGTATGGCGCTATGGGGGAACGGGAGGGTAAACCGGTTAGCATGGAAGACAGATTTGTAGAGTTAGCCCAGAACGCTCTGGCCATTCTAGCGGTGGGTACCTGCTCTTCCTTTGGTGGAATCCCGGCGGCAGCACCCAATCCTACCGGCTGTCAATCATTGAAGAAGGTACTCGACGCTAAGAGTATTAGTAAACCACTGGTAAATATTCCCGGTTGTCCACCCCACCCTGATTGGATTGTAGGAACAATAGCCAGCATCTTGCTAAAGGGACTGCCTAAACCTGAGGACCTGGATGACAACCTGAGACCACTAGCTTTCTACGGCAAATTGATTCACGAGAACTGTCCGCGCCGTGCCTATTTTGATGAGGGCAAATTTGCCAAGAAGCCTGGGGATGAAGGATGTCTCTATGAACTTGGCTGCAAGGGACCGATAACCTATGCTGACTGCCCCTTAAGGCGATGGAATGATGGCACTAACTGGGGCATCGGTGCTGGTGCTCCGTGTAATGGCTGCACTCAACCGGAATTCCCTGACCTGGTAGCACCCTTCTATGAAAAACTGGTGGATGTTGAGCTACCTACTATCGGTGCCTATTGGACGTCTGGGAAGGAGGCTAAATAGTGGGCAGGATAGTAATTGACCCGGTAACCAGAATTGAAGGCCATCTTAAAATAGAAGCCATAGTTGAGGAAGGGGTAGTTAAGGAAGCGCGGAGCACGGGCAATCTGTTTCGAGGTATTGAACTCATCTTAAGGGGGAGAGACCCTCGGGATGCTCAAGTAATAACCCAGAGGATTTGCGGGGTTTGCCCCCAGTCTCACGGGGTTGCCGCTACTTTGTGCCTGGATAGTGCCTTTGGCATTGCTGATAAGATACCGGATAATGCCCGGATTATAAGAAACCTTATTCAGGGGGCACATGTTGCCCAAGACCACATCCTCCATTTTTACCATCTGGCTGCCCTTGACTACGTTGACATAACTGATGTTGCCAAATACGAAGGTAACGACTCTGACCTGAATTCAATAAAGGACTTTATCTCTCGTGGTGAGTTGGATCCGTTTCTGCCTCGTTACGAAGGAGATTATCGCCTTCCCGCCGAAACTAGTCAGCAGGCAGTAGCCCACTATGTTCAAGCCCTTGAAATCAGGCGCATCGGACATGAGATGGTCAGCATCTTTAGTGGTAAGATTCCACACAGCGTGGGGATTGTCCCTGGTGGAGTCACCAGTACTCCAACTGTTGATAACATAATGTCATTCCTGTGGAAGTTACGGAAGCTACAGGATTTCATCAACAATGTCTATATTCCAGATGTATTGGCTGTTGCTGGTGTCTATCCGGATTACTTTGAAATTGGGGTCGGCTGCAAAAATCTGCTTTCCTATGGAGCTTATGACCTTGATGGCAAAGACCCAGACTTGACCAGAAGACAACGGTTATTCAAGCAAGGAACTGTTTCGGCTGACCTTAAATTGAATGAACTAGACATATCTAAGATTGCTGAAGATGTTGGGCACTCCTGGTATGAGGAGTCTTCATCGGGGTTGCATCCTACGCAGGGAGAGACTAAACCCAATTATGGCAAGCAGGGAGCCTATTCCTGGACAAAATCGCCTCGCTATGGTGGGGAAGTTTACGAAGTTGGGCCATTGGCCAGAGTTGCTGTCACCTATGCATATGGCGACCCTGAGATGAAAGAGTTGGTGGATTCCTCCTTGGCTCAGCTAAAGGCTCCGGCTTCAGCGCTATTTTCTGTATTAGGCCGTCACTTGGCACGAGCTCTGTCGGCCAAGTTTATTGCTGACAATTTAGAAAAGTGGGTCTTGGAACTAAAGCCAGGAGAACCCACCTTTGTTGAGTACACTATTCCGGAGGAGGGTAGGGGTGTGGGTATAACTGACGCCGCTCGCGGTGCTCTGGGACATTGGATTGAAATAAAGGACAGGAAGATTGCCAATTACCAGTGTGTGGTGCCCACTACCTGGAACGTTTCACCTAAGGATGATAAGGGTAACCCTGGCCCTATAGAGCAGGCTATTATTGGCACAAAAATTAGAGACGAAAGCAATCCCTTTGAAATCGTGCGGATTGTACGTTCCTTCGACCCGTGTATCGCCTGTTCCATTCACCTGATTACCCCCAAAGGTCAAGACTTAGGGCAATTTCAGGTAGTGTGATGTTTAAGGAGCAAAGATGATAGTTTCCACGCAAAAACCATGGGAGGAAATCTTAGGCTACTTGGAAGGGGAGAGTAGTATCTTTATTCTGGGTTGTAATGGCTGTGCCGAAGCATCTGGCAGCGGTGGGCCGGCTCAAGTTGCAGAAATGCAACAAAAATTAGAGGAAGCTGGCAAGAAGATTACCGGCGTAATGACCATTGACTTCTTGTGCCAGAAAGCTTTGGTCAAATCACGGCTGAGACCAAGAACGGAGCAGGTTGCTGCTGCCGATTCAATACTGGTGATGACCTGCGGTCTTGGTGTTCAGGCAGTGGCGGCGTCGGTAAACAAGATCTGTCACCCGGCTTGTGATACTGTCAATATGGGTGGCAGCCGGGGTGAATGGAAAGGTGACGAGAGATGTCTGGAGTGTGGTGAATGCCTGCTGGAGTACACTGGAGGCATATGCCCCCTCACTGCCTGCACCAAGTCGCTAATCAATGGTGCCTGTGGTGGCGCTTCTCGTGGTAAATGCGAGCTTGACCCAGATAAGGATTGTGGCTGGGAACTAATTTATGAACGGTTAAAGCAGAAAAATCAGCTGGATAAATTGAGGACATTTATTCCTCCCAAGAGTTGGGATAAAATGAGACCCAACCCGAAGATGATGTCCACAGCCCTTTGGGCATTGGAGAAGAGTGGATAGAGGAGAAGGAGTTACTGCATGCACGCAACAATCCAAAAGCCTTTTGAAGAAATCCTGAAAATGTTAGAGGGTGAAGAATGCGTCTTTATTGTAGGTTGTGGAAACTGCGCCAGGAAATGTCAGTCAGGCGGTGAACCTGAGGTAGCCACGATGAAAGAGCGCCTGGAGAAGGTTGGAAAAACCGTAAGTGGAACATTTGTTCCTGATGGTACCTGCTCTCTCTCAGAGGTTAGCGAGCTGATTAACGAGAATCAGGCTGCAGTTGATGCAGCAGATTCAATACTTGTTCTATGTTGTGGTCAAGGAGTACACTGTGTGGTCGATGCTACCGGGAAGATTGTTCATCCTGGCTGCAATACTATTTTTGGTGGTGAGACATTAAAGCCGGG
>CAZQZA010000110.1:0-1706 GCA_964597725.1 uncultured Dehalococcoidales bacterium
GCGGTATCATCCAAAAACATCCCCAAGATGAAGAAGGTGAGCTGTATCAATATAAGAACACCCCAGGGTCCTATCGGCAGACCAATCATGAGCGCTTCTACTATTTCCCTGGCTCCCAGGGCGTCATAGATTTTGCCGAAGGTTAATGCCGCCATGAATATCCACATCATCATGGTTGTGAGTCTTACGCTCGTTAAGAGTGAGTCTTGAATAATTTTCAGGTTGAGCCGGCGCTTGATGGCAACCGCTATTATGCTGCCCATAGCACCTACCGCCGAAGCTTCTACCGGGGTGGTTAATCCTCCAATAATTGACCCGGTGACCATCAGGATGATGATTCCCGGGAGGATTAAACCCCTGAGGCTCTTTACCTTTTCCCCCCAAGCAGGCCGGTCTGCTTTTGGTATAGAAGGGGCTATATGCGGCTGAATTTTACTTCTCACCACTATATAGGTAATAAACAGGGTAGCCAGCAGGAGTCCGGGGAAAAGCCCCCCGGCGAAGAGCTTGCCTACCGACTGCTTGGCGATGACGGCATAGAGGATGGCAATGATGCTGGGTGGGATGAGAAACCCCAGCGCCGCCCCCGCCTGGATACACCCTATGGCTATAGACTTGTGATATCCCCGCTTGCGCATCATGGGTAAGGCAATGCTCCCCATAGTCAGGGTGGCCGGTTCCTCAGAACCAACTATAGCGGCAAATACAGTGGAAACCCCTACTGTAGCTGCTGCCAGACAGCCCGGTATAGGTGCTAACCAGTACTGAAAGGCGGTATAGAGGTCGTCGGCGATGTCTGAATAGTACATCATCATCCCCATAAATAAAAACAGAGGAACGCATACCAGAAGGGTGTATTTCACTATGCCAACGGCTCCGAGAAGCGCCATACTGACCGACTCAGGTCCCCATAGCCAGAAGGCGAGCGCCAAGCTCAGACCACCCAGGCCGAAGGCTATAGGTAATCCGGTCACCAGAATCAGCAACATGCCACCGAAAAAAATTACTGAAATCCACTCAATACTCATTCCAGTGGTCTCCCAGTGATGGCTATATAGAGGTCACGGATATACTTAGCGATACCGGCCAGCAGGATGAGGCCGGCTCCAGCGGGTATCATTGCCTTAAATGGCCAGAGAATGGGTTTCCAGAGCGTCCTTGAGCGGCCTTGCCTGGTAAAGGACAGCCAGAAATAGTCCCACCCGTATATCAGTATCAAACTACAGTAAAAGAAGAAAAGCGTGTAGGTAACCAGGTCCAGAATGGCCTGCTTCCTGGGGGTAAGGCGCCGATAGAACACATCCATACGGACATGGGCGTTTTGTAAAAGAACGTAGCCTCCAGCCAGCAACCAGAAGGGAGCCAGAAGCAGTCCACCCAGCTCATAAGCCCAGATAGTAGGGGCGTCGAAGAAATATCTCAGTACCACGTCATAGAGCGTAGTCGACATGGTAATTATGACTATCCAGCTAACAGTTTTCGCCAGACTTTCGTTGAAGCCATCAATACGCTGAACAGCAAACCTCAGCCATTTCATTGTCTAGCTCTCACCTGTAGTTTTTCGCCCAAAAATCCATACGAAAGTACCTTAGGTATTACAGCGTAATACTAATTTGATATTGCAGGTGAAACAGTTTCTACTATGGGGGGTGAGGGTTTCCCCTCACCCCCTAACTACCTTTGCCTCAGTCTATGCGCCCGAAAAT
>CAZQZA010000110.1:1806-3985 GCA_964597725.1 uncultured Dehalococcoidales bacterium
AAAATACTTGGCAACCTCGTGGAACCCCATGTCTCCCATAGCCTTGGCCCCGCCATACTCAACCCCATCAAGAACGCCCAAGGCCAGCGAAGTATAGATTTCCTCGGGGCCCATGTAAGTTGCTGATGCGCCTGCCAGCTCAGCCAAAATAGAAGCATAGGGATCCAGAACGTTTATCACTGTTCCTTTCATGTCAGCTAAGCTTTTAATCTCCTTGGTGAACATGAGAGCACCATAGTCATCTGGCTGAAACTCAATGACGTGATAACCAAACACCTCCTCAAGAGCTTCGGCGTATATGTCCCCGATGCCGTATTCGTAGATAACAGCCATTTCCTCGTCTAAGGTTCTCCACAAGTAGGGTGCTGATTCGAGGAAGCCTTCGGGAACCACGCCCTCATAATAATCCGGGTGGGTATGCCCCATATCAAGCACCCCCGCCGCTACAGCATCCGAGAGTTCATCCCAGCTCACTATCTCACCGTCGGAGAACGCCGTGATGTCAATCCGCCCACCGCTCATCTCCCTGATAATATCGCAATACTGTTCGAAGAAGTGGTTTTCAGCCGCACCCCAGGAATGTTGCATTCTCATCTCGTACACCTTCTCAGCGGGCGGTGGAGACGGAGTTGGTGTGGGTGTCGGTGTAGGTGTAGGAGTAGGTGTCGGTGTTGGAACCGGAGCCGGTGCAGCACAGGCTGCCATAAGGGAGAGCATTGCTAGCACCAAGACTAAAAAGATGCTTCCAACCAGTGTTAATAATTTTTCCTTTCTCATTGATTTAACCTCCCCAAAAGATTTGAGCCTACCGATTTTTAAATACATTATCGCATTTCTCATCCCCCCTTCCCTTTTTCCAAAGCCTAGCTACCACTATGTATTCTTATACTAGAGAAGCGAGCTTTTGTCAAGCCTTTTTGCTAAAATATCAGTAATGTTATGATACATGGTTAGCAATGATAGTAGCATACAAACATTATTGGCCGTAGCCAATCGGGCTCAAACTCTGGTGAATAGTGACCACGATAATAATGTGTGTCAAGTAAGACAAAACGCGAAGTGGATCAGGGACACAATTCTTGGTGTATCTGACGATTTGCGAAGGCTAAGCCTTCACTTGCGACCTAGCGTCTTAGATAATATGGGACTTGTATCAGCATTAATGTGGCAAGTCGACCAATTTAATGAGTGCGACAGTATACATGCCCGAATTTCTATAACTGGTGCAGAGCGGAAGCTTTCTCCTGGAACTGAAACCACCATATTTCGTATAGTTCAGGAGGCTTTGAATAACGTTAGCCGCCATTCAAAGGCAACCGTGGCTACGATTGCTTTGCAATTTCTTCCCCAGTCCATTAAATTAACGGTACAGGACAACGGCGTGGGGTGTTCCTTGCCAACGATTGGTAGCCTTGCCACCAAGGGTAAGTTCGGGCTAATCGGAATCGAACAGAGAGTCAAGTCTCTTAATGGCACTTTTCGTATCCATTCCCGGCTTGGCCAGGGAACATTGCTCGAAATCAAATTCAGCTGTTAGTTTTGTGCAGCGATCATTCCCGATCACCGTTTGGTGCAGGAATAGGAGTCAAGGTTTGATGGTGAGAAACTTTGTACATATCACGCTTGTGAGGCGACAGCAAATTGTTTGGTAACGATTGAGCGTGTGTTGTATACTGGCCGTAACAGCCTGCCGCAGCCAAAGAGCCATCCAATTGGGGGTTGTGAAAATTGAAGTTAACCTGATTGCTATCTTGTTTCTAGCTCAGCCACAAGCGGACTGGCCTTAGACGCTCTCGATGCCAAAGTTATTACTGCACCGGACCGGGTAGAAGTTCAAGGTGTAATCCCAATAGATTTACTCACCACTGGACAAACATCGGCATAACCACATGGATATAGTTATCTACCCCTACCGGGCGAATGATGCCGGGACTTGACGGGTTGGTAGTCTCCAAGGCTACCTGAGATTCGCCAAGCACGCTGAGCACATCGGTTAGATACTTACCATTAAAGGCAATCTTTGCCTCCTCACCCTCAACAATGGCGTCAATCTCACCGACATCATCACCTATCTCCTCAGAGCGGGCGGAAACAGTCATCTTGCCTGGGGTTAGCTCACCACCGGGGGCTACCACCAAGCGGACAATACCACTGCCATCACGGGCAAAGATAGAGGCTG
>CAZQZA010000111.1:0-3919 GCA_964597725.1 uncultured Dehalococcoidales bacterium
CAAGAAGATATAGAAGGCATCTATCGACAAATAATAGCTATGTCCAAACGGACAGAAGAGTTAGGGGTTGCTTTTCAGGGTGAAAGTGGTGCTTATAGTGAAGAGGCAGCCATTCATTTTTTCAGACCTTCAATCCAGACCAAACCCTGTGAGAGCTGGGACGACGTCTTCAAGCTTGTAGAACGGGGAGAGGTGCCGTTTGGCATTGTTCCCATTGAGAACTCACTGGAGGGGAGTATCGGTCGGGTATATGACCTGCTTCTGGATTCAAGCCTCAAGGTGTGTGGCGAGGTAGAACTTAGAGTTGTTCATTGCCTGATAGGTAACCCCGGGGCACGACTGGATTTAATAAAGAAGGTCTATTCCCATCCGCAGGCTCTGGGTCAGTGTAGGGCTTTCTTAAAACACTTGGATAGCGAGTTGATTCCCACCAATAACACCGCTGGCAGTGTAAGAATGATAAAGGAGATGGAGATGCTGGATGCGGCAGCAATTGCCAGCGCCAGAGCCGCTGAAATCTATAGTATGGGAATCCTTGCCAGAGAGATAGAGGATGCCCCCAATAATTCCACCAGGTTTTTTATCCTGTCCAAACAAGACTCGCCACCGTCAGGGAATGACAAAACCTCCATAGTTTTCTCGTTAAAGCATAGACCGGGGACACTATATGAATCCCTTAAAGAATTTGCCGTCAGAAATATCAATTTGACTAAGATTGAGTCCAGACCAACCAGACAAAAGCCGTGGGAATACAATTTCTATCTAGACTTCGCAGGGCATCGAGATGACAAAGTATCCAAGGAGGCTCTGGAGAACTTGGACCGAAATTCACGATTTTTGAAGGTCCTGGGTTCCTATCCTAAGGCAAAGTGAACAAACGTGAGGTGACCAGTGAGGGTAGCAATAATTGGTGGTTCGGGGAGGATGGGACGATGGTTTGCCAACTTCTTATTGAAAGATGGTAAGGAAGTGGTGATAACCGGCCGGAATGAAAGAAAGCTGCTAGAAGCCAAGCGAGAGCTGGGTGTTGAGGTAGCTACTAATGCCGAGGCAGTTAACGGTGCCGATGTAGTCTTAGTCTCAGTGCCAATAGATAATTTTGAGTCAGTGGTGCAAGAAATCCAGCCCTATATACGTCCCAGGCAGGTCGTTGTAGATATTACATCCATCAAGGCGCTTCCGGTGGAGATAGTGCATAAGCACATAAAGGCAGGGTTAACCCTGGGGGTACACCCAATGTTTGGGCCTGGTGCCAGTTCTATGGCTAATCAGAATTTTGTTTTAACACCGACTAATGAAGAGGAGGAAGCTCTAGCGCAAAAAGTCAGGGAGTATTTGGAAGCGAGAGGAGCTAGAGTCACTCTGATGACCCCCGAGGAACATGATGAAATGATGGCCGTCATTCTTGGGCTGTCCCATTTCGTTGCTATCGTTTCCGCTGATACCTTGCTAAGCCTCGGCAGTTTAAAACAGATGGAAGCAATTGGTGGAACCACCTACAAACTGTTGCTCACCTTGGTGGGAAGTGTTCTTTCAGAAGACCCTGAGCTTTATGCCTCCCTGCAAATGAATTTACCCGATATGGCGAAGATGGAAGAACTATTCCAAAGAAGCTCAAAAACCTGGGCAGAGTTGGTTCAAAATAAAGACCGGCGGCAGTTCGTCCAAAGAATGAATATCTTAAAGGATAAGCTTAAGGAAGATAATCCCGATTTTGGGAAGGCTTACCAAAACATGTACCGGATTCTAGAGGAACTATAACCTGGCAGGGGCGATTAAAGACTACTGTGTCCCAGCCCTGTAGAAGAAGTTTATGCAGTTTCGTTGACAAAATGTAAGAGTTATAGTATAAACTGGTCAAGCAGCACTTTTCCCACAGTTCCACTATGAAGTGAATCAGTTGGCAGTTTGTGCCTTTCTGAGGGCAGATGACTACATCATTTCCACCCATCGGGGCCACGCTGATATCATTGCTAAAGGAGCTAGGCTCGATAAGATGATGGCCGAGCTCTTCGCCAAAGAAACTGGGTATTGCAAAGGTAAGGGTGGCTCAATGCATATTGCGGCGGTTGACCTAAATATTCTTGGGGCCACCGGAGTTGTTGGCGATGGCATACCGATAGCCAGTGGTGCCGCCCTAGGCTGCAAGATGCAGAAGCTCGACAACGTGGTGGTTGCTTTCTTTGGTGATGGTGCTTTCGCTTTTTATGACACCGTTGATGTCTTGAAGACTATTTGGGGAGCGTTTCGGTCACCCAAGGGAATGTCGCCCAATTACCGGTACCCTGAAAATGAGGCAGAGACGAGCCCAGCCAAGATTAGAGTTAAAAGGATTAGTCAGATGGCTATTGTGGTTAAGGACATACCAACGGTGGTGAAGAACTACTGGAATATCTTGGGCATTGGTCCATGGCTTATTTTCCCGTGGGAGGCTCCGCACATCTATAACCGCCAATACCATGAGAAGCCGGCCTGGGCTAAGGAGAAGATAGCCCTGGCTGAAACAGGAAACGTGCAGTTTGAGCCGGTCCAACCTATTGTTGGCGACTCTATCTATCAGGATTTCATTGAAGAGCATGGGGAAGGACTTCACCACCTGCAATTCATAGTTGATGAGGTGGATGAGCTAAATGATGTAGATGAGGCTGTTGAGATACTGAGTAAAGAGGGCTTCCACTGCTTGCAACGGGCTAACATTGGAGACACCGGTGCCTTTGCTTACATAGACATGAAACCCCTCCATATTATCTGGGAACCGATTCATAGAGCTAATGATAGGGGGGTAGAACCTATTCACTATCCCTGATAGAGTAAATCACGTGGTCATACCAGAAGAAGGTGTTAGACCGAACTGACTGTGGAAGTAAGTAATTGGTATATACCTGTATGGATAGAGACGGGTGTGTAATTCAACTACCGGGAAATCCTTTAACTCTTTAACCCCACCTTCCTACCCTTGGAGGAGCATCAGGCTGCCTTCGAGGCTCCAAGTAGACTCGACAACTAGGTGCAATAGGCATATAATTGTTGCTGAACTAGAAGCGATGAGGGATGAGGATTGCCTCATTGCCAATTAAGAAAGGAGGATTAGTCTTGATTGTAGGTGTGCCCAAAGAAATAAAGACGGAGGAGTATAGGGTTGGTGCTCCACCCATGGCGGTGGGAGTACTTAGTCAGGCTGGCCACAAGGTATTGGTCCAAACTACGGCTGGAGAGGGAAGTGGTTTTACCGACGAAGAGTATGTCAAGGCTGGAGCTACTATAGTGAGCACAGCTGAAGAGGTCTGGAGCCAAGCAGAGATGATTTACCATGTTAAAGAACCTATCCCTTCTGAATACCCGTTACTGAGGCGAGACCAAATTCTCTTTACCTATCTTCACCTTGCTCCGGCTAAGGAGCTGACGCTGGCACTTATGAAGAGTGGAGTAGTTGCTATCGCCTTTGAGACGGTGCGGCTACCCGATGGCAGTCTGCCCTTGCTTCAGCCCATGAGTGAGATTGCTGGAAGAATAGCCACTCAGGTAGCCGCTATGTATATTGGCAGAATGTATAAAGGCAGTGGGAAATTGCTGGGGGGTGTCCCCGGAGTGCCACCGGCCACGGTGGTTATCATGGGTAGTGGTGTTGTTGGCACTCACGCTGCCCAGATAGCTCTCGGTCTGGGAGCTCGTGTCGTCTTGCTCGACATTAATGTCAACCGCCTCCGTTACTTAAGTGAGGTATTACACGGCCGTTTTGAGACGTTGGCTTCAAATCCATATAGCATTGCCAGTGCCGTTAAAGAGGCTGATGTAGTCATTGGGGCTGTTTTAGTTGCTGGTAGCAGGGCACCTATTGTGGTTACCCGAGAGATGGTCAAGAGCATGAAACCCGGCTCGGTAATAGTTGATGTTGCCGTAGACCAAGGGGGATGTATTG
>CAZQZA010000112.1:0-3887 GCA_964597725.1 uncultured Dehalococcoidales bacterium
GCACTCTGGAAGTAGCCGCCTACCAGCATGCTGAAACTGGCTTGCCTATCTGCCCGATACTTAATGCTGGTAGGCAGGAGATTGCCACCGCTATGTACCAAAAGAAATATAATAAGTGGCTTAAGCTGACTCCCGAGCACATAACTACGGTTGACGCTCTATGCTCACGGATAGCCACCAAGACCATATTTTGCGGAGAATTTGTGCCAATTATTGCTGACCAGCTAGGAAAGCAGCTCAAGCAAAAGGCTATAATACCAACTCCAGCCTCAGGACTTCGGCGAGCCAGTTTTCTAGCTGAATTGGGGCAACAGCAACTCGAAGCGGGTAATGTTGACAACGTAGCTACTTTGCAGCCACTATATCTTAGGCGTCCACCGATTACTAAACCCAAACACCGTTAAAGAAATGGAGCCAAAAATGGTAACCTGGCCCAAGGTATCAATTGATGAAAGGTATAGCTTGTGCTTTGGTTGTGGGCAGGATAACCCCATTGGACTCAAATTGAATTTTAGTTGGGATGGTAAAACAGCTAGAGCAGAATTCACCCCGACCAAGCTGTATCAAGGTTGGTCAGATATGGTTCACGGCGGTATTATAATGTGCCTCCTCGATGAAGCTATGGCTTACGCCGCCAAATTTGAGGGTATGACTTGCATCACTGCTCGAATACAAGTCAAATTAAACCGTCCGGCTTTAATAGATGAGCCTCTCATCGTCACTTCGTCGGTAACTAAAAAGACTCGAAAGTTGGTTGAGACCAAAGCCAACATATCCTTGACTGATGGAACGCCGGTAGCTGAGGGCACAGCTACGCAGTTCGTCGTTAACGCGGGGTCGGCTGATGCGAACCGCCAAAAGGCGATTATTTGGGACATGGATGGGGTAATTGCTGATACGGCTCCGTATCACTTCAAGGCATGGCAGCATGTCTTTCAGAAAAGAGGAGTTAACTTCACTGAGGCCGATTTCAGGCGTAACTTTGGACAAAGGAATGATACTATAGTCAGGAACGTTTTAGGTAAAGACTTACCGGCGAGTGAGGTAGATGCTATTACCAGTGAGAAAGAGAAAAACTTCCGCCACAGAGTAAAGCAGAACATAAAGCCGCTGCCCGGAGCAGTAGACCTAATAAAATCGCTTAAGGAACATGGCTTTAGTCTGGTGCTAGCTTCATCCGCCCCTACGGAAAATATCCAGTTGATTCTCAAAGGTTTAGATATAAGTGATTGCTTCCAGGCCATTGTCTGGGGTAGGGAGGTTACAGAAGGCAAGCCCAGTCCGCAATGCTTCCTGCTGGCGGCTAAGAAATTGGGGGTAGTACCAAAGAACTGCATTGTGGTTGAAGACGCGGTGGCTGGTGTTACCGCGGCTAAAAGAGCCGGAATGCGCTGCTTGGCTGTCACTAATACCCACCCCAGAACGAGCCTAGCGGAGGCTGACCTTATCGTTGACACCCTAGAAGAGATAACAGTGGATAATTTAGCGGGACTTCTCAGCCTTCAAGGGAAGATTGAAGGGGCTTTGCCCCTTCAAAAGTAATCCCTCCCCCTCTCCTTGCAAGGGGGATAAAGGGGGTGAGGTTGATAATTAATCTCTTAATAGATAAAGGGGTTTACAAATGGAAAGATCTTTAGTCCTTATCAAGCCAGATGCCATGAAGAGGGGCTTAGCCGGCACTATTATTACTCGTTTAGAGCAGCCAGGGCTCAAGATGGTGGCGATTAAGATGCTTCACTTGGATAAGGCATTGGCTCGGGAACACTACTCTGTCCATAAGGATAAGCCTTTCTTTGATGATTTAGTGGATTACATTAGCTCCGCCCCCATAATTGCCATTGTCTTTCAGGGGGAAAAGGTGGTGGCGTTAATCAGAAGGATAATGGGAGCTACTGACCCGGCTAAGGCTGAGGTTGGAACTATTAGGGGCGATTTTGGACTGGACATAGGACGTAATTCGGTTCATGGCTCTGATTCGGTGGAGACGGCGGAAAAGGAAATCAAGCTATTCTTTTCTGAGGATGAAATATTTGCTTACTGAATCCGGATTATAGGTGTAGCCTGGCTCCATAGCTTATCAAGTTGATAGTATTCCCGCTCAAAGGGGGCAAAGATATGCACGATAACATTACCAAAATCAAGCAAGAGCCACCCTGAGTCCACCGTACCTTCACGGTGGTGAGGTAAAGCACCTTCTTTCTTTAGCGCGTGCCCAACCTCATCATAAATAGCCTGAATCTGCCGCTGGCTATCACCATTACATATCACAAAGTAATCAGCAAAACTACATACTCCACGGGCATCCAGCAGCACGATATCTGCCGCCTGCTTATCACTGGCGGCTTCGACGGCTTTACGGGCTATTTCTATCGCTTCCAGAAATTAGACCTCCAGGTGCAACACGTCTAGTATAATTATATCATAATCATAGTCCTTTAAGTTACTGACTAAAGTAGGGGTATAGGCTCAGCCAGGTAGCAAATACTGTGCTATACTATACTTGGGGAAGGTTGAAGGATAAAAAATAATGGCCGGGTTGCTTTTTGGCACTGGCGGTACTCCTCATAGCTCTAAGACGAGCTCTACCATAGATGGGATTAGGCGTATTGCTGAGCTGGGACTAGGCTGTATGGAGCTAGAGTTTGTCCAAGGGGTCAGAATGGGTGAGGCCGGGGCTCGTCTGGTAGCGGAAGTAGCTGCCAGAGAAAGAGTAAAACTATCCGCCCACGCCCCCTACTTTATAAACCTTAACGCCCATGAGCCGGAGAAGATAAGGGCAAGCCAGGGGCGGATAATTCAGACAGCCCGTATTGCTTCGCTATGTGGAGCAGAAAGCATCGTTTTTCACACTGCCTTCTATCTTGGTGACTCGCCAGAAGAAGTTTATGCTAAGGTAAAGAAATATCTAGGAGAAGTAATATACAAACTTAGCCGAGAAAACAACCGGGTGTGGATTAGGCCAGAAATTATGGGTAAGCCCAGTCAGTTTGGAACTCTGGAGGAAGTGCTTGACTTGTGCACTGAGCTAGAGGGGGTAGCACCGTGCATTGACTTTGCTCACTGGCATGCCCGAACCGGGGCGTTTAATTCTTACTCGGAGTTTACCTCTATTCTGCAGCAAGTTAAGGAGCGTTTAGGTAGGGCTGCCCTGGATAGTATGCATATCCATGTGTCTGGTATTGCCTATGGTAAAAAGGGGGAAATAAAACATCTGAACCTGAAAGAATCGGATTTTCTGTACGCCGAACTTCTGCAGGCGTTAAAAGATTACGATGCCCAGGGTATGGTAATCTGTGAAAGTCCCAACCTGGAAGAGGATGCCTTACTCCTGCAAGAGACCTATAATGCTCAGCCAAGAGCAAGATAGCACCAATCTATAGGCTAAAATTTTTACTTTCCCTTTCCATTACGTTATAATATAGATGGATTAAGCTGAGATTTGATTATTACTTGAGGTGACGGATGAAACCAAGCTGGGGGCGTAATAGTTTAATATATATAGCTATTCTGATTGTGGGGATAGTTCTCGTGGTTCAGTTCTGGCCAGGAGCTGACAAACCAGAGGAAGTTCCCCTGAGTGAAGTTATAGCTAAGTCACAAACCGGGGAGATAGAGAAGATTGTAGTTGAGGGCGAGTTACTAACTGTTACTACCACTGATGGTACTGAGTTAAGGACTTTCAAAGAAGCTAACGCCAGCATATATGAGATTGCCGGGCTTAACCTGGAAGGGGTAGTTGTTGATATAAAAGGGTCATCGGGGTTTAACTGGGGTGGACTGCTGCTTAACTTCCTTCCCCTAATAATCTTTGGCGCCTTACTCTTCTTCCTGTTCCGTAGTGCCCGAGGGGCCAATAGCCAAGCTATGAGTTTTGGCCGTAGTCGGGC
>CAZQZA010000113.1:0-3886 GCA_964597725.1 uncultured Dehalococcoidales bacterium
GGGCTAAAAGGTGGTCGGCTAGAGTATACTTTGCGAACCACCCTCACCCAAGATAACCGCGAGCAGCTTGTTAAGCATGGGGAAACTCTCATGAATCAAGGTCAAGTACTATAAGGCTAGCTATTGCCTTGGGAAGAGAATAGTGTGTTGGGAAGGAGTTAATCATTGGCGAAGATAAGTAAGCCGAGTGAAGCTCTGGAGTCTTTGGCTGAAGAGGTTAGTAATACCTCCTCAGCACCTAAAACTCACGCTCTTGAGGTCCCTCAGTCATTAAGTGTGAGGCAACTGGCTGAGCTGCTGCAAATTAGCGCCATAGACATCATTAAACAACTAATGAGAAATGGCATTATGGCTAACATTAATCAGGTCATTGACTACGAGGCAGCAGCAGCAGTAGCTACCGCTACTGGTTATGAAGTACACCTGAAGCCTCGGGCAGGGCGAAAGCTAGCCAGTACTATGGCTGAGGTTAAGCGGCATCAGCAGCTTCGAGATAAGGAACTAGGTGAACTGCAACCACGCCCACCCATAGTTACCATTATGGGACACGTTGACCATGGTAAGACCAGACTTCTTGATGCCATTCGTCAGACTAATGTAATGGGTAGTGAAGCTGGGGGTATTACCCAACATATTGGTGCATATCAAGTAGAGGTCAATGGACAAAAGATTACCTTCCTAGACACCCCGGGCCATGAAGCCTTTACGGCTATGCGGGCTCATGGCGCCCATGTAACTGACATCGCTATTCTGGTAGTGGCGGCTGACGATGGGGTAATGCCGCAGACTTTAGAAGCCTTAGACCATGCCCGGGCTGCCGGGGTGCCTATTGTGGTGGCTATTAATAAGATTGATAAGTCCAACGCTAACCCGGAATTGACTAAGCAACAGCTAGCTGACGCTGGTTTGCTCATTGAAGAATGGGGGGGCGATATCGTCTGTGTTCTAGTTTCGGCTAAAGAGAAGACGGGCATCACCGAGTTGCTGGAGAACCTTCTATTGGTGGCTGAGATTGAAGAGCTTAAGGCAAATCCTTCTCAACCAGCGGTGGGGGTAGTGATCGAAGCCAAATTGGCTAAGACCAAGGGACCATTGGCTACGGTATTAGTTCATACCGGTACTTTAAGACTTGGTGATACGGTAGCGGTTGGCATTACCTGGGGCAGGCTAAAGGCTATGTTTAATTATATGGGTAAACAGGTAAGGAAAGCCGAACCAGCTACCCCTGTTGAGCTTCTTGGCCTAACTGATGTGCCTCAAGTGGGAGATACCTTAACCGTTGTGACCGGCGAACGACAAGCCCGGGCTTTAATACAAGAGCGTTTGCAGGAGGCACAACGGAAATCAGTAAGTCTAGATAACCTCTTTGCCCAGATAAGTGCCGGTAGGATAAAGGAGCTTAACGTTATTCTTAAAACTGATGTTCGAGGTAGTATTGAACCAATAAGAAGCTCTTTGGAACAGTTGGGCACAGAGGAGGTGAAAGTCAGAATTATCCATAGTAACACTGGTAATATTACTGAGAGCGATGTTATGTTGGCCGCTGCCTCCAAAGGGCTTATTATCGGCTTTGGTGTTGGCTCTGAGACAGGAGCACGACGATTAGCCAGCGTGGAAGGTGTAGATATTCGCCACTACGATGTCATTTACAACTTGGTAGATGATGTAGCTAAAGCGCTTAAAGGTCTTCTTGAGCCATCTTATGTTGAGGTTATCGAAGGGCGAGCTGAGGTTCGAGCTATCTTTCCCAGCGGGAAGAGAGACAAGATAGCTGGTGTTTATATTATTGAAGGAAAGGTAAACCGGGGTATTTCAGTTAGGGTAAGGCGCCAAGAACAAGTAGTGTCGGAATCGGTAGTTAGCAGCCTGAGGCGTTTTAAGGACGATGTTAAGGAGGTTGCCGCCGGCTACGAGTGCGGCGTGGGTATCAAAGATTTTGACGACTTTCAGGTTGGTGATGTACTAGAATTCTTCCGAACCGAAAAAGCGAGCTGAGTAGGCTATCATCGTAAGAATTGGAATCTGTTTAAGGAGGCAATAATTATGACCCGCCGTGTCCAACGGCTGAATAATCTTATTCGTCATGAGATTAGTGAATTACTTCAACGCCAAGTCAAAGACCCCCGACTTGGTAGTTTTATTGCTGTTACCGAAGTTTCTATCTCACCTGACCTGCGGCATGCCAGGATATTCGTAAGTCATATAGGTAGTGAGGAACAAAAGCAAGAGACGATGAGCGCATTGTCTTCTGCCGCTGGTTTCTTTCGTAGAGAACTGGCCAAGCGGCTAAGGTTACGCCGTATTCCTGAACTAAGCTTTCAATGGGATGATTCTATTGAGCGAGGGGCTCACCTCTTACAGCTAATTGACCAGCTTACCGTCGATAGCACTCCCAACCGGCATAGTGGTTGACCATGGATGGCATACTAAATATTAACAAGCCCGGGGGCAGAAGCTCTTTTAGCATTGTGACCATGGTGAAACGGCTGAGTGGAGAGCAGCGCGTGGGACATGCCGGTACTCTTGACCCAGCAGCTACCGGTGTTCTACCAGTTTGCCTTGGCCGGGGAACACGGGTCATCGAGTTTTTGATAGATGCCACTAAGACTTATCGGGCTGAGATTGAACTGGGTGTGGCTACCGATACCTATGATGCTAGTGGTAAGGTTACCCAGATAGGAGACCACTCTGGGATTAGTCGAGGACAATTGGAATCAGCACTTACTCCTTACTGTGGTTTAATAGAGCAAACACCACCGATGTATAGTGCTGTGAAATATCAGGGTAAGCCACTTTACCAATTGGCACGGGCTGGTATCAAGGTTGAGCGGAAAAGCAGGCCAACTAAAATTCACAAATTGGAGCTTATAGACTGGCAACCACCTCTATTCACCATAGAAGTGGTATGCGGTAAAGGTACCTATATCCGCTCACTGGCTCATGATTTGGGGCAGACCCTGGGTTGTGGCGCTAATCTGAAGAGCCTAATCCGCTTGAGGTGTGGCCTTTTTGATATAAAGGACGCTGTTTCATTACCCCAGCTTGAAGATGCCTTTCATTATGGATACTGGCAACACTTTGTTTACCCCATAGATATTGTGCTTTCACATTGGTCAGCTATGGTGGTCAGTGATACCACTGGACGGGCTATAAGGAACGGGTGCTCCTTACCTTTGGAGGCCAGTACTTACCTTGGACAATATTCACCGGTATCGACAGCTGAGGAAAATCGTTGCCGGGTTTACGCCCTTGACGGTTGTTTCTTAGGTGTGCTACGCTTCAATCCCGAAAGAGGACGGTGGCAACCGGAGAAGGTTTTCTTGTAGCTAGCCTATAGCTGGCAAGTAGCTAAATTTACAATGTCCCGCAAAAATTAGGAAGAAAAGGCCTTGACAGGTTGTGTATAATTAGAATATAGTTCAACCGATTGTAGAAAGGAGGTGATACTAGGTGCAAGCATATTGTTTTAAATGTAGAAAGAAGGTGGAGATAAAGAACCCCCAGCGGGTTACCCTGAAGAACGGCAGGCCAGCTACTCGAGGAGTCTGCCCGGTATGCAGCACGAAAGTATTCAGAATCGGACAAGGATAACCTAATAAAAGACCAAGGATGCTGGCGGCATTCTCTCTACCGAGTTGGTGCGACGGGTAGATTCATATTAGCCACGGTAGTGAGAGGTCAAATTGTTGATCAGAGCTTGGGGATTTAGACTCAACACTTGCTGGCAGGCAGTATCATCTAGGCCAGCGCCGTGAGCAATGGCATCAGCTAGAGAGGTGGTAAGTAAGTCATGTGCGCCATGAGCATCAGAGTTTAATAGGAGCTTGGCTCCTACTTGCTGGGCTAAAGAGGCGATATGTCCGTTGGTTAGGCAGTGACCTTTTCT
>CAZQZA010000114.1:0-3776 GCA_964597725.1 uncultured Dehalococcoidales bacterium
GTGCTTTTTGTCCCAATTCCGATACAGGTAGCGAAGGAGGCGAAGTCGTGCTCATCGATGAGGGCCTGACATGCCCGATTCATGGTTTCGATATCCAGATGACCCGGAACCAGGTAAGAAAAACCTTCCCAGATAGGAGACCGAGTCGGACTATTTAATATGTAATAGCTATATTCCCGGCTAAGAGCATCCCGCCTGACATTAAAAGAATCATCTACTCTATATGCTGCTTTAACTGCAATATCTCTAGGTAAATAGTAGTTTAGCCCGTTAATAAAAGTCTGCGGCGAGAGAGGTGACCCAGTCTTGAAGCTAGCCACCTGCCCCTTAGCATGGACGCCAGCGTCAGTTCGGCTAGCTGCCATCACCCGACGCCTCTCTCCAGTAAGTTTCCATACGGCTTTCTCTAGCTCCCCTTGGATGGTGGGCAGCTTAGCCTGCAATTGGAAGCCATGATAATGTGTGCCGTTATACTCCATAATTAATACCATCTTGGTAATTGTTACCAAGTAGCGACCTTCCTTAATCTCCAGCCAGCGGCGGGTGGGTACTACTTCACCAATTCAAGCTGAACCATAGCTGCCCCATCACCCAATCTAGGTCCTAATTTAGTGATACGGGTATATCCACCAGGGCGCTCGGCATACCTTGGGGCAAGCTCAGTAAATACCTTGGCGGTTACCTTCTTATCTAAAGTAAATGATAGCGCCTGGCGAAGGGAGTGGAGTCCACCCTCCTTACCCAGGGTAATCATCTTCTCCGCCAGACCACGCACCTCCTTGGCTTTGGCTTCAGTAGTAGTGATTTTTTCATAGCGCAGCAGGTCAGTTACCAGGTTGCGGTACATCGCCCGGCGGTGACCAGTAGTTCTACCTAACCTTCTACCAGCTACTCTATGCCTCATGCTCTTCCCCCTCTTCGTCCCGGGGAGCTAGAGACAATCCTAGTGCCTTGAGACGCTCGTCTAGTTCTTGTTTAGACTTCTGTCCAAAATTCCGTAGTGAAAGCAACTCCTTCTCCCCTTTAGTGATGAGTTCTCCCACGGTAGTAATACCACCGCGTCTTAAAGAGTTAAGAGTACGCACCGATAAGTCGAGTTGCTCTATGGGCATGTTATATTTTTCATCGGGGATTGATAGTCGAATGAGTTGCTTCTCCTCTTCCAGTTGGGAAACCCTGACATACTCGACAAACGGAGAGAACTGATTTATCAAAATCTCAGCGCCGAGGCTGATGGCCTCTACCGGCGATATTGCTCCATTTGTCCACACCTCCAGACATAATCGCTCCCGGCTAGTCTCCTGACCAATATGAATTGGCTCAACGGTAGTGTTAACCTTGCGTATTGGGCCAAAAATGGCGTCTACTGGTATAGCCCCTATCGGCTGATTATCGCTAGACTCAGCTTGCTTGTAGCCTTCACCCAATTCCACGTTAAACTCCACATAAAGTTTGGCTTCAGGCGAATCTAAGGTGACCAGGTGAAGCTCAGGATTGATAACCTCAAAGTCGGCTGAAGACTTGATGTCAGCAGCGCAGACTCGCCCCTCTCCTTCTACCTCCAGTATCAACTTACCTGGTCGGTCGGAAAGAGGCTTTAATCTTAATTCTTTAACATTAAGCAGGAACTCAATAGTATCTTCCTTCACATAAGGAATGGTAGAGAATTCGTGTTGAATTCCCTCAATCTTAACCCAGGTTACGGCGGCTCCGGGAAGGTAACCTAATAGCACTCGCCGTAGGCTATTGCCTAGGGTTGTACCAAAGCCCTTTTCCAGTGATTCAGCAAAAAAGCGTCCGAAGGTATCAGTAGCTTCAACACATTTAATTGTAGGTATGGCTAGACGAGACAATGTGCCTCCTCCTTATCAACTGGCTTATCGTGAGTAGTATTCGACTATAGCCTTGTCATCAAATTTTGCCCCCACCTCATCAGGTGTCGGCAACGATAAAACTTGGCCAACCATATTTTGCTTATCCAGACTTAGCCAGCTCAACACTGACTTGCTATTAATATTTTTCAGTAATTGTTCATAATACTCAGATTTTGTGCTTGCCGACCGCCAACTAATGGTATCACCCTCCCTGACTAGGCAGGATGGTATATTGGTCTTGTGCTCATTGAGCAAAATGTGCCCATGCCGAACAAGTTGACGAGCCTGAGCGCGAGAGTCAGCGAAGCCTAAACGATATACCACATTATCCAGTCGTCTCTCCAGTAGCACTATTAGGTTTTCCCCGGTAATACCTGACTGCCGTTCGGCTTCAGCAAAAAGCCGCCTAAATTGTCGTTCCAAAAGCCCATAACTATAACGGGCTTTTTGCTTCTCCCGAAGTTGCAAGCCACGCTCAGAAAGCCGCTGGCGACGGCGAGTTGTCTGTTGTCCCGGAGGCTTGGCTCGCTTATCCAGTGTACACTTAGTGATACACTTACCTCCTTTAAGCATTAGCTTCTCGCCACTGCGGCGACATAATCGGCAGACCGCTGCTGTATACCTTGCCATTCCTTAGCCTCCTATATTCGCCTTCTTTTTGGCGGGCGGCAACCATTGTGTGGAATAGGAGTTACATCTCTGATGCTAGTAATGTAAAGGCCTGAACTCTGGAGGGAACGAATGGCTGCCTCACGTCCACTGCCAGGACCCTTAACATGAATCTCTATTTGTCTCAGGCCGTGCTCCATAGCTTTTCGGGCGGCATCACGGGCAGCTAATTGAGCCGCATAGGGGGTTCCTTTACGCGAGCCTTTAAACCCAGCAGTACCTGAGCTTCCCCAAGCAATGACATTCCCCTTAGGGTCAGTAAGGGTAATTATAGTATTATTAAAAGTGGATTGAATATAGGCTTTCCCTGCCGGGATAGATTTACGCTCCCACTTCTTTCGCTTACCTCGCTTCTTCTGTGCCATTTTACCTCCTGTTTTAGTATAAGCCTTATTACTTCTTCGTCATAGCACGCCGCTGCCCTCTGCCGGCCACGGTTTTACGAGGACCGCGCTTGGTGCGGGCATTGGTTCGGGTTCGCTGTCCTCTAAGGGGCAAGCTATGACGATGCCTGAGACCTCGGTAACTACCAATCTCAATGAGACGCTTGATGTTAAGGTTGACCTCTTTTCTAAGCTCACCCTCGACGCTGTACTCTCGGTCAATAAGCTCTCGAAGGCGATTAACCTCATCCTCAGTAAGGTCGTTCACCTTAATGTCAGGGTTGATGCCAGTCTGGGTCAGAATCTCCTGGCTTGAGCTAGGACCAATGCCATAAATATATTGAAGTGAGATACCAATATGCTTATTTCTGGGTATATCCACACCGGCTATGCGTGCCATCAATCCCCTCCTTACTGGTAAAGATTAGCCTTGCCTCTGTTTATGCTTTGGGTTGGAGCATATAATCCTCACTACCCCTCGCCGTTTTATAACCTTACACTTTTCACATCTAACTTTAACTGAAGCTCGTACTTTCATGTTAAAACTCTCCAATTACCTCTACTTAGCCTTATTACTTAAGCCGATAGGTAATCCGCCCCCGACTCAGGTCATAAGGGGAAAGTTCGACCAGCACCTTATCGCCGGGTACTATCTTAATATAATGTACCCTTATCTTGCCTGAAATATGAGCCAGTACCCTATGCCCGTTAGGCAATTCAACACGAAACATAGCATTGGGCAGCGGCTCTACCACTGTCCCCTCAACCTCGATAGTCTGCTTCTTAGCCATATAGTTTTACACCCTAGTAAGCACCTCTGGTTCAGCATCAGTAATGACAATGGTATGTT